>RDXK01000219.1 GCA_004292605.1 Bacteroidota bacterium | reverse complement strand
TAAAGCTGGAGTTGGCAAAAGCCACCCAAAAGTAAATATGTATACATTTTTGAAACAATTGTACACAAAACATACCGCAAATTTTAAGTTTAACGAACTGTATACCAATAACTTAAACAAGTAAACCAATTATAAACCATACCGCATACACACCCACAAACGGTAAAACCTACAGTAAACCTACCTAAGTACCAGGCCCACACTACCAAAGTAGATAGCCTAGTAACCCAACAAAAGCCTCGCAAATTGCGGGGCTTTTTTGTGTTCATCCATTTCCGTTTCCACACTCTATTACCGCATAAAAATATGGCGTTCAACCTTGAGGGATTGAACGCCATTTGTACATCTTAGTTTTTAAATTACTTAGCCGGCATTTCTGGAATGGCTAGTACTTTGCTAAACTGTTCTTTCAAACGTTTTAGCTCGGCTAAATACCTTTCCGCCGCTTCTTTTTCGTATACCATACCTTCTAGCTTTAACGCAGATAAGCTATTGTAATAACGCACTTGCTGGGTTAAATCGGTTTCTACGCTTTTGTATACTTTCTCGGCTATATCCTTAGCCTCTGTCATGTAACAAGCTTGTAAAAACAACATACTTAAACGGTTATGCTCGTTTCCACGGCTGGTAGAACCATACGCAAAATTCTCTTGAATTAATTGCTGATCGGCCTTGGCCAACACTTTCCTACCCTCTTCTTTTCTACCTTTCATAGCTAAATCTATAGCTAACTCGGCGTGTGCACGGCGAATGGTATTGAGGTGGCGACGGTTTTCTTCGTCGTAATACACACCAGGAACATTGGCATTACCATAAGCAAATTTAGTCATGATGGTTTCCATCATTCTATCGGTAGCTACTTGGGTACCTTTTATGGGTACTAGCTCATAACTTAAACCGTTTCTACGCAAATAATCGCCAAAACCTAACTCACCATAATTACTGGTAAAGCAAATAGGACGCTTCCATTGGTTGGCCGCAATAATAGCTAAAACTGCCAAATCGTTCTTTAACAATCCACCTTTTGGAATAGTAAAGTCCATGCTAGTTACCAAACTATCTTGGGCGGTTACTACTTTGCTCGCTATGGCATTTTGAGCATTTACAGGTACCCGTACGGAGCCTGTAGGGAATGTATTTAAACTTTCGGAACCACCACGGTCTTCCATTTTTAACGGATCGTTGCTACCTACATAGTTCTTAATCATATCATATAAATCCACACCAGCTTCATAACCTGGCTTAGGACGTAATAGTACATAATCGCGGCGGCGGCCTTCAATTTGTTCCGGTGTAAGAATCACATCTACCGGTGCACTTTGGTTTACCTTGTATCGCAATTGATTGATATACCAATCAATGCCCAATAAACTGGTGTTCACCACCCGAATATCTGGGCGTATACCTTCCACTTCCTGTGCGTACCACAGCGGGTAAGTATCGTTATCGCCAAAGGAAAATAAAATAGCATTGGGTGGGCAGCCTTCTAAATAGTCTTTGGCTAAATCCCTGGCCAATACTTTTTTGCTACGGTCGTGGTCGTCCCACTCTACATTGGCCATTAAGGCTGGCACGGCTACAAAGCATAGGCCGGTAGCAATTACACCTGCAGTAACACCATTTTTTAACCCTTTTTGTAACCATTCGGTAATTTGTAAAACACCTAACCCAATCCACACGGCAAAGGCGTAAAAGCTTCCCACATAGGCGTAGTCACGCTCACGAGGCTGGTAGCCGGCTTGGTTCAAATAAATTACAATAGCAAAACCGGTGAAAAAGAACATCAAGAAATTGGTAAATGCATCATCGCCCTTGCGTTTAAAATGATAGAATAAACCAATTAACCCTAATATAAATGGCAATAAATAGAGTTTGTTATGTGCTTTATTATTCTTCAAACTATCGGGCATATTTTCTTGATCGCCATATATCATGGTATCAATAAAGCCAATACCTGTAATCCAGTTACCATCTCTCACGTTGCCAATAAATAAACCTTGGTTATCGTTTTGCTTACCAGAGAAGTTCCACATAAAGTAGCGGAAATACATAAAGTAGTTTTGGTAGCCGATAAAGTATTTAAAGTTATCGCCAAAATTGGGGGCACGCTCATAGCTTTCGCGGCCATCTTTATCTTGCATTTTTTGAATACCAGCAAACATGGCGTAATAATCGGCATGGCCCTGATCGTTACTCATATCCCACATACGTGGAAAAATCATTTTGTCTTCCGGTGCAAACACATAAGCACCATCCTTGCCTGACTCAATGTAGCCTTCCTTGCTTTTTTGGTATTTGGTGCCGGTTTCTTTATAATCTACAGGCTGTGCAGTAAATTTTTGACCATACAAAATAGGAAAATCTCCATACTGCTCACGACTTAAGTAACCAACTAAGCTCATAGGGTTATCTACGTTGTACATATCTACTGCTGGGTCGGCACTGCTACGAATCATGGTAGTAACATAAGCACTATAGCCTACCAATAAAAAGCTTAAACACCATAAACCTAATTGTAAGTATGCATAGCCTTTTTTAGCTGCGTAGCCTAAGCCATACCATATACCCACTGCCACTGCAATAAAGAAGAAGGCGAAACCACTAAAAAATGGTAGGCCAAAACCATTTACAAACCATCTGTCAAAAGTTCCAGCACCTTTAATAGTGTATTGAATAACGCCTACTTGTACTATACCTGTAATGGCAATAGACAGTACGAAAAATATGTAGGCACCGCCCCAAAATTCTTTGTTCTTTTTATCTCTATTTTCAAAATAGGAAAGTAAGCCGATGGCAATACCAGCACCCAATAGTACTAGGAAGGCAACGGTGCTATCCATACCTACACCACGCTCAGGATTGGTATCCATATTAGCTTTTACCAATGCACCAATAAAGCCTACGCCACCACCAATTAACATAAGGCGATAGAAAACTTTGCGAATACTTGCGTAATTGATGCTAGGACGGCGACGGAAATAGTACACCATCACAATAGCTGGAATGGTTAATAGGTTTAGTAAGTGAACGCCAATACTTACACCCATCATAAAAAATATAAATACAATCCATCTGTCGGCATAAGGCTCGTCGGCTTGGTTCTCCCACTTTAAGATGGCCCAGAATACAATAGCCGTAAAGAAGGATGATAAAGCGTACACCTCGCCTTCCACCGCACTGTACCAAAAGCTATCGGAAAAGGTATAGGCTAAGGCTCCTACAATGCCAGCGCCCATCACACTAATAATTTGTGCAGCACCTAGCTCCTTCGATGTTTTTTCGGCAATTTTTCTGCCAAAATGGGTGATGGTCCAAAATAGAAATAATATGGTAAATCCGCTAGCCAAGGCACTCATACAGTTCACTGCATAGGCAGCTGTGGCAGGATTATCGCCAAAAGCTATGATGAAAATACGACCCAGCAATACGAACATCGGGGCACCGGGCGGGTGTGGAACTTGTAGTTTAAAACAGCTACTTACAAACTCACCACAATCCCACAGGCTACCACCTGCTTCGGCGGTAAGTATGTATACCGAACAGGCTACCAAACACACTAACCAACCGGTAACAATGTTTACTTTGTTAAAATTCATACCAAAAACTTTAATTTGAAGTTGGGCGAAACTATTTAAAAAACAGCGAAAAAGTACAAGCCTGCTTGCTTGGTGTAAAACTAGCGAGCCGTAGCCGTGGTACTATCTATCAATACCTGTGTGGCGGCATGCTTTTGCTGCCATTGTACGTACACTTTTTCGGTAGGTAGTGCATCGATGGTTTTACCTACAAAGTTTGCTTGTATGGGCAATTCTCGGGAAAAACGCCTATCTATCAGTACGCAGAGTTCTACATGTTTGGGTCTGCCGAAATCGATCAATGCATCTAATGCTGCACGGATGGTTCTTCCGGTCCACAATACATCATCTATCAATACCACTTTTTTGTTTTCTATGGAGAAGGGAATATGGGTAGCATTGGCTAAGTGTAGCTGGGTTTTTACATCATCGCGATAAAAAGTAATATCTAGCTGGCCGTATAGCGGCTGTATGGGAGCTACCAAATTTTGAATATCGGCCACTAACTTATCGCTAAAATAGATGCCACGGGGCTGCAAACCAATGAATACGGTGTCGGTTAACTGACTATGTTTTTCTACTATTTCAAAGGCCAACCTTTGGGTGATAAGATCGATCTGCGGTTTATTTAAAATAATTTTCAAGCGAAATATTTTGGCACTAAATTAATGCAAAGCGGCGGTTTACAATAGCTGTTTTAGCGTGGGTGGAAAGAAGGGATGATTGGGCAGTGGGTACTGCTTTATTTACTGTAAGGATGAAATGATGATGTGGTGATGACTAACTGAAAAGATAAAATCGTGTACTGTTCATATAACTCATACCAACAGCAGAAAACGAAGCGGAGAGATAATCAGACACTACATTTGTGTCCATTAAATACTGTTCCATTCGCTCCGCATTTGTTTGATGTGTTCGTTGAGTTCCTTTCCTTGTTCTTTTGAAATACTGCCTTTATACTTCTCGGAGAGTTTCGGTTTAGCAGTAGTAATATTTTCTTGCAGCACTTTAATCAAATGCAGTTCTTCTAGCTCATGTAAAAGTCCAGCAGCTTTTTGATTGGTTAACTGTATCAACATGGTATACATACTATATTTTAATTTTCGTTACATTAAATTTACACTGTTTTTGGTAAAGGATTTCCTTATTAAAAGAAGTGCCTATTAGTTTAATTAACAGAATTTGTGAAAAACCTTGACACAAAAAAGCCTCGGCTTGTTTACCACAAACCAAGACTATCTAAGAAATAATTTTTTAAAAACATTTCCATACATTTGTACCTAGCGGATTACGGTCCGTTTGCCCTCCCGTCGTAGTAATACGACGGGTTATTTTTTTTTAACTTGCCAATCGGTAGCATTTTATTCCATTATTCAAAGATGTTAGTCGACACAAAAAAGCCTCGGCATGTTTACCACAAACCAAGGCTATCTAAGAAATAATTGTTTAAAAAGTCGTCTATTAAATCGCAGGCACTGCCACCTTTTCTGTAGTAAATAAATTTTCCATATTTAATGGTAATTTATCGGCTAGTTTACTTTCTAGCAAGTTGGCAAACGCATTAAAATAATCTATTACATCTTGTCGGTTGTTTCTGCTAAGCCATCTGAAACCACCTTCTAAATGGTTGAGAACTTCTCTATCTTCCAAATATTCAATATTATGTATGTCACTAGTATTTAAGCCTAATGCTTGCAATTTTGAAATCAGCAAATCCACCGGTGCGTTGGTCACGCCACAATACTCCTGGGCTAGCTCCGTCCACTCACCTATTCCGGTTTGGGCATAGGCATGTATTTCCTGCTGTGTAAGGTGTGTAACTACCTGCAATAAATTACCACAATTACAGGCGCCGTGGTTTCCCCATGCGTACGTAGCACCATTTTGTAAACGCTCTGCGGTGGTGCGTAAGGCTTGTATTAAAGTTAAATTAGGTAATGCCATACTTTGCTATTTTTTACTATAACAAAATAGCTATTTTTTGGTTGGAATTTGGTATCGAAAAAGGTAAAAAATTTTATGTTCAATTATACCTAACTCTTGCGGGGAATTTATTGCACAAACTCACCCATATTTTTACTGGTAAAGCCATACCGCTGCTGTAAACGCTGAAAGTGCTGGAGTAGTATGGTAAGGTCGGCCATGCTTTGCTGTGGCAAGGTTCCAAAATTTTCGGGGTGCCACCACAGGTGGTATATCTCATGGTTTTTGGCGGCTTGTGTCATCTCCCCTATAATTCTACGTAAGCGTAGTTTATTAAGTATTTGCTGCGTAGGCGAAATTTCTCTCAATAATCTACTAGCGGGTAACTGAATGGGCAAGCCTGGTTCTGTTACAATTTTATCTTCAGTAAACGCTTTGGAACCAAGTGGCAAAAACACATCGCCTGTTCGGGCTATTTTGCGTAGTAGCGATGTATCGTCGTTCGCTACACCACTCCAATACCATACGGCCGGATTACTGCGTATAATTTCAATACCATGTTTGCTACAAGCTTGCAAATACAACCGATTGAACTGATTTCGGGGAAACACCAAACTTTTCAAGGGCTTACCCAACTTTGCTTGGGCTATGGCTTGTACACTTTCTAAATCGGCTTCAAATTGTCCAGGGGTTTGTCCTTCTTCGCAGCAATAAAAATGTGCAAAACTGTGGGTTCCTAATTCCTGTCCTTGGTACTTCTCTATTTGAGCCACCGTTTGCCAACTAAAATGAGCCACTTCCTCCGCTGCGGAAATACCGTTCTGCTCTATAAACTCATACGCACTGTATTTGGTTTGAGAATAGGTGGGTAGCTGTTTAGGCTTGTAGGCTTGCCACTCGGCCAAGTTATCGGCCATCAATGCACCCACGGTAGCCCAAGTAACATGCACCCCGTATTTTTCGAATTGCTGTAATAGCGTGGGTACCAATGCCACCGTGTTTTGGTATACGGGTAAGCGAGCAGCCCGGGGCCTTTTATCAAACACACCCCAATGCAACTCATAATCTAACGATATGGTAAAAACGCCTGCCATTATTTTACTTGTTGGTGAAACCAAATAGGCGTTTCATCGTCGGGTGTGGCATTGTAATTTACGGTAAGCTCCTCCCCTTTTTTGATGGCTCGTACCGTTTTAATACTCATGGTTTCTAGTTCAAAATCCATATCGTAATCGCAGTTAGCAGCGTAGCTATGGTTATACATACTTACATAACCCCAAGCCACGGCACCTTGTTTGCGGGTTTTACCCCACTCAAAAATATAATGGTATAGTTTGGTTTGCTCAATGGCTTTTCTATCCTTGGCGGAGAGAATCAATACCGGACTAACCTCAATGGTAGTGCCGGCTGGGATGTTTTTGTTGGTAAACACACCACGACCACCTTTATCGGACGGGGCTATGTATATAAAGGGTACTTGCATAGTTGGCAAATGTAGGGCGTAATATAGGGTTGCGTACTCGTCTATTTTTTTAAGGCTTCGGTTATTACTGTACCAATGCTGCCATTGGGTACTTGAATATTTAGTAAGGCAGCGATAGTGGGTGCAATATCGGTCATGTACGTTTCACGGTATGTTTGGCCTTTTTGTATACCCCAGCCGTACCAAAGGCATGGTATATGGGTATCGTAAGGGTTCCAAAGGCCGTGGGTAGTACCTGTATTTCCACCATCAATATAGCCCGGTTTTAATATAATTTGAATGCTGCCGCTTCGGCCGGGGTAATAGCCATTGGCCAGCATTTCCCTGAGTTTGCGGTTCAGTGGCACTTCCATCAGTTCCTCTATGGCAAAAGCATTGGCCACACCTTCTTGTTTTAGTAATTGTTTTATTACATATTCTGTTATCTCCTCCTGCTTATCTTCCTTGCTATTAAAGGCTTTAGCGCTAAAACTTATTTGATAATTGTAGGCACTAGCAATAGCATTGGTAATACCCCACTTGGCCGCAATAGAATCGTTCAATTGTTTTACTACAGCACCATCGTTTACGGCGCCTGCAGGAATTTTACGTTCCTTCAAATAGCCCGGTACATGGGCCACACCATGATCGGCCGTTAAAAA
>RDXK01000028.1 GCA_004292605.1 Bacteroidota bacterium | reverse complement strand
CCTCTGCCCAAACCGAGCAAATCAAGAAAGCAACCAACGCCAACAAACAGATGAAAGAGTTGGCTTGGTGATTGTGAAGCGCATTGTGGAGAAGCACGGTGGGCGCGGGGTAAGCCCAATGAGGGTGCTACTTTTGGGTTTGAGTTGCCGCGCTGAGAAATAAATATTCACCACTACAAAACTTCCGCAGTGAGCCAACTCTCCACGGCTTTGAGCGGGGTCGAAAAATTGGCCCCCACGGCCACGCACTGCTTGCCGCTTTGGGCGTAGGGGGCTAAATAGCCTTTGGCCGCAATTTGGTCCAAGGCTTCTTGGGCGGTCTTGTCGAGTTTAAACTCAAAAGCATAGATGTAGTCTTTGGTTTGAACAACAGCATCGCAGCGACCGCGCGAAGTGTGGACTTCACTCTGCACATAAACCCCCAACAACGTGAAAGTCAGGTGAATGAGCGCATGATAAAAATGCTCATTTTCGCGTTGCCACAAATCATAGGGAATCGTTGAGAAAACCACGTTGATTATCTGCATGGCCTCGGCCACATCGCCGTTGTTGAGGGCTTCCTCTAAACCTGCGGCTATGGGCAAGGCTTGCCCTTGATAATCAGACCGATAAGCATTTGACAAATGAATCATAAACGAAACACGGACTTCTTCATTGGGATAACCGAGGGTGTAGAGTTGCCGCTTGGTGTCGTAATGTTTAATGGTCAAGTAGCCCGTCTGAAACAACAACGTGCTGGGGTTAATGTGGTAGTAATCGAAATTAGACAAAATAGTTTCGTCGCTTTGAATACCCTCTACATCATACATTTTTTTATCTTGTAGTTCTTTGACCAACCAAGTAGGCGTACCTGTACTAAACCAGAAATTTCGGAAACTCCCCTTCCCCGCAAAAAAATTGAGCAGCGAAAACGGATTATAGACCGTATCAAGCCCTCCCCAAGAATAGCCATTGTACCAGTGTTTGATTTCCGCTAAAAATTCACTTTCGGTTCGGTTATTTCGCGCAGCAAGGGCCTTTATTTCGGGAGCAAAATCAGTTTCTAACTCCGCTTGCGTGAACCCTACTATATTGGAATAGTCTTCATCCAAACTAATATCATTCAAATTGTTCAAATCAGAAAAAACACTGACTTTGGCAAATTTGCTCACGCCCGTCAGCAGCACCAATTCGAGGTGTTCGTCGGCGGGTTTCAAGATGCCATAAAACGATTTCAAGGTGTTGCGGTTGGCTTCGGCGGTTTCGAGTTCTTCCAAATAGTCCACAATTGCCTTGTCGTATTCGTCAATCAACACCACCACTTTGCGGCCTGTTTTGGCGTGTAGTTTTTGAATTAATTCTTGAAATTTTCTACCGATGCCCTCATTTTCGAGTATAATGTTATT
>RDXK01000027.1 GCA_004292605.1 Bacteroidota bacterium | reverse complement strand
GATTGTTTTAGCATTTATGGGTTCTCGCTCTGCTAATTCGCACTGGACGATTTCAATCGCTTTTATCTTAGGAGCAGTTTGTTCTGCTACTGCTGGTTTTATTGGTATGCGTATTGCTACAAAAGCAAATGTTCGTACTGCTAATGCTGCCTTGACTAGTCTCACAAAGGCGCTTCAAGTTTCTTTTACAGGTGGTGCTGTTATGGGCATGGGTGTTGCAGGAATTGCAGTAATTGGCTTAGGAGGCTTATTTTTTATACTGTATTACGCCTTTGTGGGGACTACAGGTGATGCTAATGGTTTACAGATGGAAAGAGCTTTGGAAGTTTTGACTGGTTTTTCTTTAGGTGCAGAAAGTATTGCTTTGTTTGCTAGAGTTGGCGGTGGTATTTATACAAAAGCAGCTGACGTTGGTGCAGATTTAGTAGGAAAAGTAGAGGCAGGTATTCCCGAGGATGATCCTCGTAATCCCGCAACGATTGCGGATAATGTAGGTGATAACGTAGGTGATGTCGCAGGCATGGGAGCAGATTTATTTGGTTCTTTTGTGGCTACTATTTTAGCAACTATGGTTTTAGGTCGTGAAACTTTAGCGAGTGGTGATAAATTTAATGGACTCTCTCCTATTCTCTTACCAATGGTTATTGCTTCTGCTGGAATTTTGTTTTCTATCATTGGTACTCTATTCGTAAAAGTTAAAAATGACAACGGAAATGTGCAACAAGCTTTAAATATCGGTAATTGGGCTTCTGTAATTCTGACTGCATTTGCTTCTTTAGGAATTATTTTATGGATGTTACCTGCAAAATTAGAATTAAGAGGTTTTGTATTTACACCAATGGGAGTATTTTTAGCAGTGGCAATTGGTTTGGCAGTAGGAACTCTCATTTCAATTATTACAGAATATTATTGTTCGATGGGCAGAAGACCTGTTAATTCTATCACAAAACAATCTTCTACTGGTGCTGCAACAAATATTATTGCTGGTTTAGCGGTTGGTATGGAATCTACCGTTTTACCAATTATTGTTTTAGCAGCTGGTATTATTTTATCTTATTCAGTAGCAGGTTTATATGGCGTAGCAATTGCTGCGACAGGTATGATGGCAACTACTGCAATGCAATTAGCAATAGATGCTTTTGGCCCGATTGCTGATAATGCAGGTGGAATTGCTGAAATGTCTGCTTTACCAAAAGAAGTGCGTGAACGTACTGATATTTTAGATGCTGTTGGAAATACAACCGCTGCAACAGGCAAAGGTTTTGCAATTGCTTCTGCAGCCCTTACTTCTTTGGCTTTATTTGCCGCTTTTGTTGGTATTTCGGGTATCAACTCTATTGATTTATATAAAGCTCCTGTATTGGCAGGTTTATTCATTGGTGGTATGATT
>RDXK01000218.1 GCA_004292605.1 Bacteroidota bacterium | reverse complement strand
GCCGGAACCGGAAAAACCTACACGGCTGTAGCATTGGCAGTGCGTGCATTGAAAAACAAGATTGTAAAGAAAATAATACTTACCCGCCCAGCGGTAGAAGCAGGCGAAAGTTTGGGCTTTTTACCAGGCGATTTAAAAGAAAAAATTGACCCGTATTTAAGGCCCCTGTACGATGCTTTGGACGATATGATACCAGCCGACAAATTAGGGTATTACATGAGCACCAGAACCATTGAAGTAGCCCCGCTTGCATTTATGCGAGGCCGAACGCTAGACCATGCGTTTATAATTTTGGACGAAGCCCAAAACTCGAACGATTTGCAGCTAAAAATGTTTCTAACCCGTATTGGTGCTAACGCTAAAGCCATTATTACTGGCGACCCTACGCAGATAGATTTACCCAAAAACCAACGAAGCGGATTAGATAAAGCCATTCGGATTTTGAAAAATATTGACGGAATTGCTCATATTACATTGGATGAGGAAGATGTGGTAAGGCACAAGCTTGTAAAATCTATCATTAAGGCGTACAACAAAGAAGCAGAAAAAGAAACTCAAGAAGATGAACATTACACCAATCGTAGAAGGTATCAAGGGTAGATTTTTGCCCATTGCTATACTAGTAGTAAGTATCGGTATTTTTACCAGCTGTGGTGGTGATAACGATACTACTGCTATGGAACCCGCCACCACAAGTTTAGATGCGGCAAGGGAATTTATACAAGCCAAGCTAGAGGGGAACGAAAAGAAAATGAATTTTTACACCACGGGCTCCGAGGCCGATAAAGAGGCGGTACACATGTACATGCAATCGGAATTTAATGCATTGCTCGATGGGGAAAGAAAACAATTAAAAGTAGCATCCATCACCATACTAAGTGTAACAGAACCCAATGATAGCATCACACAAGTAAAATACGCCAACAGTGTAAAACAGCAGCCACAAGTACTAACCGTAGTAAAACGAAACGGTATTTGGGCGGTAAAGCCATAAACCAAACTACTAGGAAATGGCAAAATATTACTTATACGTAGCATTGGGCGGGGCCATTGGCTGTGTAAGCAGGTTTGCCGTGGCACAAATGGCTTGGGCTAAAACTGGCGGATTTGCAGGCACACTTACCATCAATATTATTGGCAGTTTACTATTGGGTGTATTGCTAGCGTTGCAACAAAAAGCTGGCACCAACCTTACGGCATGGTATTGTTTTTTAGGAATTGGTTTTTGTGGCGGTTTCACTACCTATTCCACTTTTTCTGTGGAGTGTGTGCAATTGCTTTTAACAAATAAGTATTCCCTATTTTTGGCCTATATTTTAACCAGTATTATCGCCAGTATTTTAGCGGCGTTTATTGGTTTTCAAGCAGCAAAATAAAAATTATATGAGTTTTTCCACCACCGTATTGCACCCGTGGCATGGTGTAACACCAGGCAGTAATGCACCAAGAATTGTAAACGCCATTATCGAAATTCCGCAGGGGGCACGCCACAAGTATGAAATAGACAAAGAAACAGGGCTTTTGAAGCTCGACAGAATTATCTACTCTAGTTTCCACTACCCTGTAAATTATGGTTTTATACCCCAAACTTTGGGCGACGATAAGGATCCTTTGGATATTTTAGTTATCACATCCTTACCCGTACAGCCGCTTACTTTAATGGAAGCGAAAATAATTGGGGTAATGCAAATGATTGACAACGGCGATGGCGATGATAAATTGATAGCCGTGGCGGCAAACGACCCAAGTGTGAGCCATTGGAACAATATTGACCAATTGCCCAAACACTTTTTTGATGAATTGCGTCACTTTTTTGAAGAGTACAAACGCCTTGAAAACAAAACCGTACAGGTAAATGAATTTGGTAGCAAGGAAATGGCGAAAAAGATAGTTACCACAGCCATTAGTTTTTACAAAGAAACTTACCGTAAATAAGCATGGAAACCAATACAATATTACTTCTACTACTGCTAGGCTTTGCCGCAGGTTTATTAAGTGGTTTAGTGGGCATTGGTGGCGGCATAATATTGGTACCAGCTTTGATTTACTTTTTAGGCACCAACCAAAAAACAGCCCAAGGCACTACCTTACTTATACTAATGTTACCTGTAGGTATTTTGGCGGTATTAAACTATTACAAGCAAGGCTATGTAAACTATAAATTTAGTTTTCTATTAGCGGCCGGTTTTGTACTAGGTGGTTATTTTGGAAGCAAGCTAAGTTTGGCATTACCAGATGCTATTTTGAAAAAAGTTTTTGCGGGTGTTTTACTTTTAATTGCATTAAAAATGATGTTTTTTGATGGTGGTACCACCACTAAAAAAGAAAGCTCTAACAAAGTTTTAAGTAAATAACCTAGGCATTTACAGGTAGTTTCAACAGAAATAATACATTTGCAAAAGTTAAATGAATAATATGGAAAAAAGATCTCTTACAAAACACTGGATATACTTTTTTGTATGGTTAGCTGCTATGGTAACTATGATGATAGTTTACCGTGAATTCTTTTGGCTTTGTTTGCCTGGCGTGGTTACCCACATGGCTTACTCAATGGATTTGGTGGCCCCCGAGGAAGATAAGTTTATGGGAAGCAAGTAAACGCTACCTCATTCGAATAAAAAAGAGCAATAGGAATTTCCCATTGCTCTTTTTGTTTATACCCACATTGCTACTTAAGCCATAGCCTCACTAGTAAGGTGAACTTTGGTCATATCGTAATAGTGATTTTGTAATTGATGTACATAATGAATATTGGGATTGTGGCGTTTATCTTCCCGATACCAAATTTCCATTTCGGAAAAATTTCCTTTTTCAAGCAGTACAATACGGAATGCCCCTTTTTTGTACTTCACGGCATTGTTACCCACTTCTTCCCGCTCAAAGTTGAGTGCTAACAACTCATCCTCGTTTAATGGAATAGGATGCAAATGATCTACCGAGAAAAAAAACTCCTGCACACCATTGTGTACACCTACTTGTTTTTCATCTCTATTAATGCGAGTAACCTCGCCTTTTACTTGTTGGCCTTCATATTCGGCCATTAGGTAGTCGCCCACCTTTACTTCACTAAATTTAATCATACAGCAAGCTTGTTTTTAGATGCAAAAGCTACTGTAATTTGTGCATTTAGCCAAAAAATTATTCCGCCCAGCTCATGGTATATTGTGGATTTTCTATTGCCAAAGCCTGTTTTGTTAGTTTTAATGGGTGAAAAGTATCTACCATTACCGCAAGCTCCTTGGTTTCGGTTTTACCAATGCTTTTTTCCACAGCACCGGGGTGTGGCCCGTGTGGTATACCGCCTGGGTGCAAGGTTATCATACCACGAGTAACATTTTTTCTACTCATAAAATCGCCATCCACGTAATATAATAATTCATCGCTATCAATATTACTATGGTTGTAGGGCGCTGGAATGGCCTGTGGATGATAATCGTACAAACGCGGTACAAAACTACACACCACAAAATTATGGGCATCAAAGGTTTGGTGCACTGGTGGCGGCTGGTGCACACGCCCTGTAATGGGTTCAAAATTGTGAATACTAAAAGCGGTTGGGTAGCAGCATCCATCCCACCCTACTACATCAAAAGGGTGTGTGGCATAATGCAAGCCATACATATTACCATTCTTTTTTGCCTTTATTAAAAAATCGCCCTTGGCATCTATGGTTTGTAAATTTTCAGGCTTACGAATATCTCTTTCACAAAAGGGTGAATGTTCCAGTAGCTGACCATACTTACTTAGGTAGCGTTTTGGGTATATAATAGGGCTAAAACTTTCTACAATAAATAAGCGGTTTGCTTCGGTAGCGAATTGAATTTGATATATCGTACCTCTAGGTATATGTAGGTAATCGCCATAGGCAAAGCATAGTTCACCGTATTGGGTAAGCAGCCTGCCCTCGCCTTCGTGTACAAAAATAAGTTCATCGGCATCGGCATTTTTTACAAAATAATCGGTAGTACTTTTTTGCGGCGCCGCCAACACCACATGCACATCATTATTAACCAAAACGGGTGTTCGGCTTTGCAAATAATCGGCCACAGGAGCCACTTGAAACCCTTCAAAACAGCGGTGTTTCAGCATTTTATCTTCCGCAATTTCTGGAGCTACATTGTAAGGTTCATCGCACGAAATAATGGCCGTAGGTGGGTATAAATGATACAATAAACTATAATCGCTGCTAAACCCTTCTGTACTAAACAATTGTTCAGAATACAGTTCGCCATTGGGTTTTCTAAATTGGGTATGCCTTTTTTGAGGAATGCTACCTAGTGCATAGTAATGTGCCATATGTTTTGCAATTGGCCGTAAAAATACTACAAATACTTGGCTACGGTTACCACCTAGCTACCAACTTTATGTTTATTAAACGTGGCGTTAATCGGTTTGGCATGGTATAAGTATTGTTTGCAAAATCTTTTATCAATTGATAGCTAATAATGTTGGCTCTGTCTACCAAATTAAACACTTCAAAACTTACAAAAGCAGTTTCGAGTTTCCTGAAAGGACTGTACCTGCGGGGCTTTTCTTTATTGATTAATACGGCTGTAACACCAATATCTATTCTAAAATATGGATCGATAGTAAGGGCATTTCTATAACGAGTGCTACCCGGAATATTGTACGGTAAATTACTACCATACAAGGCGTTCATGTATACTCTGATGTTTTTATTACTAGGCAAATAATCTTGAAAAAACATACCAAAATTAATTCGCCTATCCGTGGGGCGACGAAGCCAGCCAACTGCGTTTTGCGTACTATCTACCGGTACTTTATCGGGTGTGGATGCCGTAATTTCCTGACCAGCGGCATTAAAATACGTGGTAAAAAAATCGTTCTTTAAATTTTCTTTTGTGGTTAAATAGCCAATACTCAGCCAGCTTTCGGCATCTTTTACTAATTGACTGTAAAGGCGTGTTTCAAAGCCAAAAGCATAGGCATTTGCATTGTTTTCGCCGGCATAGCGTAACCGAACATTATCAATATCGTACGATACTACATTCCACATTTGCTTGTAAAAAGCCTCGTAGGTAATACGAGCAGGGCGATTGAGTACTTTAAAATTTTGATCCATACCCAGCGTTACTTGTGCACTCTGCTGTGCTAGTAAACCGGTATTAACGCTACCATCAAACCTTCGCATTTCTCGGTAAAAAGGTGGCTGATTATACATACCCACTGCTGCTTTAAATAATATATCTTTTTTCCAATGTGTGGGCTGATAACTTACGCTACCTCTTGGTGAAATGAGTAACTGATTATTAAGTGTGTTATAATTAACCCGTACACCGTACTGCAATAGCCACTGCTTATTGGTAGAAAATTTCTGGTTGTTTTGTACAAAAGCCTGCAAACGTGCGGCATTAAAATTAGCGGTAGAATTCAGGAATTTATTAATACGAAATTGCCCTGGCACAAAGGGTAAACTATAGCCAGCACTATCATTGTATTGCCATTCAAACAATGCATCGTTTACTTGCTGGCGTTCTACCGTGGCACCCCAACTAATGGCATGGTTACCCGTTTGTAAAAAACCTTTATGGCCAATACTTGCTACAGAAATATCTAAATTATTCCGTGTGAAATTGTGAAACAATCCAGCACCCAAAGGATTGGTGATGAGCCCAAAACTGGCACTCTGATTGTCAATATTTCGTTCACCAAAAATATAATCGGCCTCTACATCCATATTTTCCTTCTCTATGTTTTGTAGATAGCTAGCCATCCATTTCAACCGAAGTTTCGACGATACAAGTTGCGTAGCGGAAACACCCTGAAAATAAGTTCGGTATTTACTTTGCTCTTGGCCGGCAAAAGAAATATTTAAACCCAAGGCGCTAGCAAATAATGGAGAAAACACGCCGGATGTAAGCTGACTTTCCTGCGGAAACAGAATAAAACTGGTGCCTGAAATATTGGTAAAACTTTCCAACTGCCATTTGTTAGATAGCTTCCAAGTAAGTAGAGCTTGCACATCGGCACTGCTAGGAATATAGTTACCAACGGTTTCTTGGCTGCTGAGTAAGTTTCTATTACTACGGTTACGGGCACCAAAAACGTAGGAGAAATTTTTGTTTTTGGTAAGTCCACTTATATCTACCCCTTGCTCTAATAAACCCAAGTAAACACCTGCTTTGGTTGTGATGGGCTTGGTGTAAGTAACATCTAAAACACTACTCATTTTATCGCCATATTTCGCCTGAAAGCCACCGTTATAAAATTTTACATTGCTTACCAATGCTGGGTTGATGAAGCTTAAGCCTTCCTGCTGGCCGGTACTTACCAAGTAGGGCTTAAATATTTCGAAATCGTTTACATAAATCAAGTTTTCATCGTAGCTACCACCACGTACATTGTATTGGCTGGTAAGTTCATTATTACTACCTACCAATAATTTGAGTAAACTTTCAATACCCATAATAGGCGATGGGTTTACCAATGCCTTTTCCGCATCTATCACTATCAAACCTGCTTCATTTCTATTGGTATTCGCTTTTACCGTTACGTTTTGTAGGGTTGATGAAAATGGCTGTAGGGTAAAGTGTAGCCAAAGCGTATCGGCTGAATTAATGTTAGCAATGGGTTGTACGTTCGTTGCAAAACCTGCTGCTTGAACAATGATATTGAGCGGTTTTTTTTGAGAAATAGTTAAACTAAACTTGCCCGCTCCGTTGGTAATAATACCAGCAGTATCCACGGTGGTATAAGCTTTAGCTCCCACTACCGGAGCACCATTGTACGTAACCCAACCGTTTACTACTACACGCTTTTGAGCCAAGGAAACAACCGTAGTGAACAACAGAAACAGTACTAATACAATACCACGCATGCCAGCAAGTTAGATGTGTGCGGAAGATACAAACACATTGCTACACAATGTTCATATTTTCTTAACCAAGTGTACATATAAGCATAACAGCTAAAGTTTTTGTTTGTGGCACAATTATAATTATGAGAAAAATTTTTACTTCTGTATTGAGTTTATGTGCGTTGGTGAGCAGTGCCCAAACCATCGCTGGCTGGAATTTCAACGCTGAAAATAGCACACCTACCGCAGGTTTTGGCAGCATTACTTTGATTGGCGGTACCACATCTACCTATGCGGGTGGTTTTGCAAGTGGTAGTAGAGCATTAAACACTAGTACCTACCCCGCTGCATCTGCCTCTTCGGGCACAGCAGGAATTCAAATTGCTGTATCTACCGTGGGCGTTTCCAATGTTATTTTTGGCTGGAACCACCGCCATAGCGGAAGCAGTAGCCGTTTTGCAAAAGTTCAATATACATTAGACGGAACTAATTACCAACCATTTGACCTGACACCAACTAACTGTACTGGAATTTCTAGCAATTCAAATATTGACTACACTAATGATGTGTTTTTAACTACAGCACAGGACATTTGGACCTATAGAACCATTAATTTCAGTGGGATTACTGGAGCAAATAACAACGCAAATTTTGCGGTGAGAATTGTTTCTGTTTTCGACCCGGCCGGAACCAACTATGTGGCTACGGGCGGCGGTACCTACGCAACTACAGGAACTTGGCGTTTTGATGATATAGAGTTTTCGCAAGGGGCTACTTTACCCATAAGTTTACAACAATTTACCGTAACAGGAAAAGCGGGCAAAGCCTTACTT
>RDXK01000217.1 GCA_004292605.1 Bacteroidota bacterium | reverse complement strand
ATACCAAATTTGCTTTTCACAGCTTCGTCGGCACTTACATTAATACGAGGACCTACCGCTAAACTTATTTTTTGTTTGCCTAGGCTGGTTAGCCCAGAAACCATAGGAGAGAAGTAAATATTGCTCTCGCTGGTTTTCCAGTTATGGGTGATGTCGAAAGCAGCGGTTAACCCAGAACCCGATTTCCAGTTGTAGGTTAAAAACGGATTTAACAGCATTTGGCTAAAGGCGTTTTGCGATTTAGTACCCCAAATTTGGTTTACCAAACCACCGTAGGTCCAGCCGTTTTGTTGTTTTAGGATGATAGCTGACGGGCCAATACCAAATTGACCGGCCGATAAAGCATCCGAGCCAGTAGGCACTAATACCACAGGGCCGGCACCCCATGTTACGCCGGATGTTCCGTTGGTGGGAGAAAAAAAGCCAGTGATAACCGCATCACCAATGCCCGATTCTGTTTTACCCACACCGGTAATATTTTGCTGAGAAATAATGGGAACTATATAGCGAGTGATAAAGTTTAGGTTGCTATTAATTTTAAAAGGAATCACGGGCTGTACATTGGAAACCAAGCGAGAACCTTTTAACGCACCTATTCCATAATCAATATTATTTTGAATAGGCACACTTATGAGCGATGCTACGGGGTTGGCTAGTTTTTTGGCTAAATCTTCATCTTGTTTTTGAGCCATGGTAGCTGTGCAGAAAAGCAAAAGACAAGAAACGGCGTATAATTTTAAAGTCATGTTCATTTTTTATACTTGGTATAGTAAAAGCACCAAGAAAGGTAGAAACGTTTTCTTGGTGCTTTATAATTGATATGGGATTTACCGGATACTGAGTATGTTTCTATTACTGTTTTTTAAACACAGTTTTACCATCTTTAATAGTTTCCAATACAGCTATATCTTTTAGCTTCATAGGGTCTATTTTTAAAGGGTTTTGATCTAGTACTACTAAGTCGGCAATTTTGCCGGTTTTGATAGAACCACGCCTGTCTTGCTCTTCGTATTGCCCTGCAGCCCAAATGGTTTGTGTTAATAATGCTTCGTAAGGCGTAATGCGTTGATCAGCACCTAAAACTCCACCTTCCCTTGAAACCCGATTTACTGCCGTCCACATCATAAACATCTGATCTAACGGTGCCACGTAAAAATCGGTATGGTTCGTTGGTTTTAATCCGGCATCAATAGCGTCTCTAATAGGACTCAAATAGGCGGCCTGTTTTGCACCACGATTAGTTTTGTGAGCGGTGGCAAAATAAAATGTGTGTTCTGTGTAAAACGATGGTCTAATATTATTTTTTACGAAAAAGGGAATATGATCTTTTCTCATAAACTGAGTATGAATGGTAGTTACGTTCCAAGGCTTTACGGTGTCGCCGGCACGAGCCGCCTTGTAGGCTTTAATAAACATATCAATGGCAGCATCGCCGTTTACGTGTAAAATCAAAGGAACGTTCCAGTCCCAAGCTGTTTTTACTAGTTTATTCAGCTCATCTTGCGACATCGTTGGCTCGCCTTTCCAATTTTTTTCACCATTTGGCCCACCAGTTAAGTAAGGGGTGGTAAAGAAAGCGGTTTTCCCTTGTGGAGAGCCGTCGGCGGTAATTTTGATCCCACCAATCTTAACTCCGTTTTTGTAGCTACCCCAAGTATTAGCAGGATATTTCTTTACAATAGAATCAAGGTCGGTCATAAACGGATGAACTACTATATCTATAATATTTGCGCCAGCTTCAGCGCTCCTTTTTATTACATCCAAATCAGATGCATGTGTTGCTCCTTCGTGGGCCAGAGTTATTCCGGAGGCGGCATATAACATTTGGCCAGCTTTACTCCACGCTGCTTCTTGGGCTTCGGTTGGCTTGGGCAATGCAGCATAAATTGGCAAATACGCAGTTTCCATCACTAATCCGTAAGGTTCATTAGTTCCAGGTTTTCTAACTACCACACCTCCTGGAGGGGTTACATATTTTGCGTTCAATCCAAATTTATTCAATACAATCGAGTTCATAACAGCCCCATGCATAGATACATGGCCTACAATTACTGGATTATCTGGAAAAGCAGCATCAAGGTGATCTCTGTTTAGTAATTGACCTTTGGGCATAGCATTTTCATCGTAACCGTATGCCTGAATGGTTTCACCTTTGGCAATTTTTTTATCCTCGGCAAATTTTTTCAATGCTTGAACTATTGCTTCCGGGCTATTTGCAGGTCCGTTCGGGGGTGGGTATAAATTACACTGATTGGCTACCGAAAGCGAACTAATATAATGTCCGTGTGCGTCAATAAATGCAGGTATAAGCGTTTTACCTTGTAAATCTACCTTGGTAGCGCTGGCACCAGCATCCGTCATGGCAGCATCCTTGGAGCCTGTAAAGGCAATTTTGCCATTTTTTACTACTACGGCTTCTACGTAGGAGGGAGTGTTGCCTTCCATGGTAATAATATCGCCACCGTAGTAAACGGTTGCAGCGTCAGCCGAGTCGTTGGAATTGTTAGCGGTACCTTGTCCTCCGCCGCATGCGGCCAATCCGCTAATAGCTAGTAGGCATACTAGTGCGTACTTTACTTGTTTCATATTCAGTGGTTTTGGTTTTGTTAGTTTTTGGTTGCGGCCTTGTAGATGATAATGAGTGCCTAGCAGTAGCACGAATGTAGAGGGCTGGGTGTTTGGCAACGCAAAATGAAGGCATTGGTTTGTTTCAAAAAACCAATTTGCAACAAGTTACCACGTGAAATCAAGGTTTGAGAACCGTATCGGCAGTCCGAAATTTGTATCAAAAAATAGTATTTGCTACAATACCAATAGGTTTTGGGAGCAGTATTTTGTGGTAGACTATTGAATAGATTTGATAAACTCCGTAGGCGTACTGCCTTTTTCTTTTTTGAATGCTCTTATAAAAGTAGCTCTACTGTTAAAACCACACTCGGCCGAAATGGCTTCTAAGGTTTTGGTATTAAAGGCTTTTTTTTCTAGTTCGGTTACTACTGCGTTAATGCGGTACTTGTTTAGGTAGTCGTTAAAATTGCAATCAAAACGGGTATGAATAAAGCTCGATAGTTTTTGAGGCGATAATTTGGTATCTATTGCTAACTGTGTAAGCGAGTACCTATTTATTAGGAAAGGTTTTTTAGTGGCCATATAGTTCTCCAAAGAATGGCCAATGGCTTCCATTTCCGTAGCGGTAAGTACGTGTGTAAAATCTGGCTCATTGGTACTGGTTTCGCTAATCTTTGGGTCACTAGTTGCCCTGTTGGTGTCCGTTTCGGAAAGGGTTAGGCTTGTTTGGTAGGTAGCGGTACTTAGTATTTCTGGGTGAAGCAGCAAATAAAAACATTGTATGGCCATGGCACCCGCCGCACCTACGGAAAACAATACGGTTTCTATGGCAGCATTATTTATAAATACGCCAATGATGGGCAAAATAAATACGGTGGTTTGCGAGTATAAAAATAAATGAAGCCATCGCCAAGTGAACGGACTAGCTAGTTTTAAAGGGTGTGCTACATTTTTCTTGGCTTTTTGCAGCAGTAAAAATTGTGCTATCCAGTACAGTAGTAATTGGGCCATGCGTACTATTACATGGCCGTACTTAGGCATAAACATTCCTTGGGCAAACCCAATACGGTATTCCACCGCCGACATAGATTGGAAGATGGATATTTTATCGCTAGCCGATAACAGAAAAAACGGAAAAAAGTCTATCACAAAAAATACCGCTGGCAGCAAGTGCAGTAGTTGTACCCAAGTATAGTTTTCTGGTTCTAAACATTGTTTAAAATAGCTGTAAGCAAATACGGGCATTAATAGGGAGGCAATATGCCCTGTACGTAGCGAGTGAATAACACTTTGCGGATTGGTGTACATAAATAAGTAGGTAATGCCTATTAAGTACAAGTAACTGGTAAAATAACCCAATAGTAAGTTGCTGGCTTTTTTATCGCCTTCTTTCACTCTAAATACTAGTAAACAAACTATTATAAATAGCAGGCAAATGGATACCAGATAGAAAAAGCTATTATCAAGGCCAATGCTTTTCATAAAAAAAGCGGTTTGTTAGTTTTGGATACTATTTACGCTAAAGTATAGGTATTGTGGCAAAACAAAAAGTGTAGCCAAGTTTTCCATAAAATACTACAAATGGGTTATTGAGTGGGGGTTTTATTTGTGTTGACTTTGTAATTGCAATTAAGCAACCTAAAACAAACGTTATGTACCCAAAAACTCTCTACACAATCCTTTCATTTATGTTGGCTTTTTTAAGCTCATCGGCTCAGGAATGGAACTCATTCAATAGTAGCAGAAGCAACCTTACCGGATTTGCCACCAGCATAGCTGCAGATAAACAGGGTAACGTTATTACTGCTGGTATTTTTGGAGGTACTATGGATATTGGGAACGGTACGTCGTTGGTTGGTTCAGGTTTAAACGATGCTTTTATTGCAAAATACTCATCTAGCCATAATATTATATGGGCAAGAAAAATGGGCGGAACTTCCAATGATGAGGCCAAGCAGGTGGTGGTAGATAAAAACGGTGCTATTTATGTTACGGGTACATTTGTTGGCACCGCTACATTCGGCTCTAGTTCCGTTACCAGCCGAGGGGGAATAGATATGTTTGTAGCCAAATATTCAAAAGATGGTGTTTTTGCATGGGTTAAAGCTATAGGAGGCACCGGTACGGAGAACAACCCTAAAATTGCAGTAGATAGTATTGGAAGCGTTTATATTACTGGTTCGTTTTCTGGTTCAATTTTTTTACCAAATAGTGGCGGATTAACGAGTAGTGGTAGCCAAGATTGCTTTATTATAAAGTTAGATGCTTCAGGTGCCACAACTTGGTCTACCAAAATAGGCGGCACCAACTATGAAGTAACTAACGATATAAAAGTTGATGATAATATGAACGTTTATATCGGCGGCGATTTTGCTGGTAGTAGTGCAAGCATAGGAACATTTAACCTTACAAATGTTGGTGCCACTGATGGATTTTTGGCAAAAACTAATTCTGCTGGTGTGGTAACCATGGCTATTAAAATAGCCAGTACAGCGGTGGATAGAGTGGATGCATTGGCACTAGATAGTAACAATAATATTTATGTATCGGGCAACCATAACATGGGTAGCAACTTTACTATTGGCAGTACTATTATACCTAACACCACTGATAAAAGTATTTTCATTGCAAAATTTGCCCCATCGGGTAGTTTATTATGGAGTTCGCTAGAAGGTAACGCATTGCCCTCGGCTTCATTTGCTATAACCGTGCTTGGTAATCAACTAATTTGGGGTGGCTATTTTACAGATTCATTAACCATCGGAAATCAATTTGTAGATGGTAATGGCGTACAAGATGCAGTTATAGCCTCTTACTCTCTAAACGGCAGTCTTAATTGGGTAAGAAGCGGTGGCGGCAAAAGATATGATGCAATACAGGATTTAGCCGCAGGCAATATGGATACACTTTTGGTTTGTGGAACCACAGCCGATACTTGCTATATGGGAACATTTAGAAGCAATTTCGCCGCCAATTTTGGCGCAAGGTCTTTTTGGGCTTCAATGGCATCAAGAACTTGTGTTCCAGTTACGCAATTCGAACAATCACAAATTCATGGTGGTTGTGCAGGTTCCAATGCTACACTTTATATAAAAGCGGGTATGCTAGGAAACCCCGTTTACCAGTGGAAAAGAAATAATCAAATTGTTGGCTATAATTCTAAAAACTTACAACTATCAAATATTACAAGCCAAGATGAGGGCAGCTATACTTGTACCATTATTACACCATGCGATACAGTAACCTATGCCATTGCTAATTTTCAAGTAATACCTACACAAAACTGCAACCTCAACCCGCCATATGTTTGGGTAAAAAGTGGCGGCTCTACACAGGAAGAACTGAAAAATCATAAAGTAGTTATTGACAGTGCCGGCAATAGCTATGTGGCAGGCTTATTCCGTACTACCGTAAATTTTGGAAACGGTATATCATTAGTTAGTAGTGGCGGTTTCGATTTATTTTTTGCAAAATACAATGCTAATGGTGTCATTCAATGGGCTAAAAAAATTGGAAGTACAGGTGCCGAGGAATTAGCTGGCTTAAGTATTGATGGAAATGCCAACGTGTATATAAGTGGTAATTGTAATATCGGAGGCACTACTAATACCACCACTTTTGATCAACTAACCAGCACTATTCCACAATACTTCCTTGTGAAGTTCAACAGCAATGGAACGCTAAAATGGTTAAAGCAAGCTCCTAATCCGTTTGCTACAGTATCGTCATCTACAACCGATAAACTGGGTAATACCTATACCACTCTTAGTTTTCAAACAACTTTGCTATTGGATACTTTTGTACTTACACAAGCCACAAGAACTGCCTTAGCACTATGTAAATACGATTCACTTGGCAATGTAAAATATGCCACCAAAATTAGTAACCCAACACTAGGAGGAATGAGCTGTAGCTCTATTGCACTAGATAGTAGTGGAAAAAATATATATCTAACTGGTAATATATCTGGAAATGTAGGTGTTGGTGGCTTTTCGCACACATCCACTAACCACCAATTTTATTTAGTGAAATGCGATACAGATTCTTTAAGGGTAAGGTGGTTCAAAAAAGAATCGAACGGAAAAACTTGTTACGGTAACAAAGTTCATGTTACTCAAAAAGGGAATATTTATGTAAGTTTTATACCTACCGATTTCCCCTTAAACTTTTCAGATAATATTGTCAATTTTCAAGCCAATTCTTTTGCCAGCGCTGGATTAGTTCAGGCCGATTCAAACGGAGTTTTTACTTGGGCTAAAGGTATAGATGGCGATCAAGGAGACGTAATAAATGACATAGCGTCCGACAGTTTAAACAATGTATTTATTACCGGTTTCACAGGTATTGGCGCTAATATTGGCGGTATGGTTAGCAAAGGAGGTATGTTTGTGGCGTCGCTTAATGAAGCAGGGCGAATACAGTTCCTCAAATCTGGAACAAGTGCAGAGCCTACCGCTATCGCTGTGGATGCTAGTAACAATTGTTATGTTACAGGTACTTTTAAATACCATGTACAATTTGATAATATTTATGTACAAGGCAGCAGTCAATTAATTGATCTCAACGATTTTTTTATCACTAAAATTGGTGCAAGTAGCTTTGTTGTACCCATTGTAAACACTGTTATTTCAAACAATAATGTGGTGGGTAATTTAATAGAGATTACGGGCCAATATTTACAAAACACACAAACCGTGCATATAGGTGCTACAAAAGCAATCCTACTGTCTGCCAAATCAGATAAGGTTACCGCAATGATTGCCCCTGGTACGGTTAGCGGCGGTATTACGCTTGGCACGCAACTAGGTAGTAATATACTCAACAGAACTGTAACAATCAATACTGCTGTAGCTCCCAATATCCAACAAGGCAGTAAGCTAACAGTTACTAATGCCCATGCAAGTGCAAAATTGGGTGCAGCTGTGGCAATAAGTGCAAGTGGTAATACTGCTGTTATTGGAGCACCCGATGATGATGCCGGCGTAGGTTCAGTGTACGTTTTTAATAGGGTAAACCATGTATGGCAATTAACCACTAAACTTACTGGAACTTATACAGGTTCTAGTGTGAATGCCAAACAAGGCACAGCAGTAGCCATTA
>RDXK01000216.1 GCA_004292605.1 Bacteroidota bacterium | reverse complement strand
GTAGAAATAGATCGTCAGTTTAATTTAATTAAGCTTGCCGACGCTTACCTAGGCTGTAGAAAAATCGAACAAACAGATTCTGTTTTAAAGGTCCTCAAAGCACACATGCAGAAGGGTACGGAGTATGATGTGGAGATACGATTAAAAAATTTTAAATGGCAATATTATGGCTATTTGAAAAAATACGAAGAAGCATTTAAGGTAAAACAGGAATATCAGGTATATAAAGATTCTTTCAACAACGCGTTACTTCTTTTAGCTAACAAAATTGATTTTGAAACCGAATTAAATACAATTGGTAATAGAATAACCTTGGTGGAATTGAATAAAAAGAATGATCAATTTACTATTTGGATGCTTTTTCTAGCTGCAATGCTTGTAATGACTCTTTTTGTGGTTTTATTGATACGTAAAAATCAGCTTTTATTAAAAGAGAGTTATGCACGTCAGAAAGACTTAAATGCTCAGATTTTGCAACAGAACCGACATTTGGAAAGTAACTTGGCGGTACTAGAACAAAGCCAAAATGATAACAATAAAGCTATAAAAATTTTAAGCCACGACCTAAGAACACCATTAAGCGGGATGTATGGATTAATGGGCTTGTTAAAAAGTGAAGATAACCTAACCGGCAATCAACTTAAGCTAATAAGTTTAGCACAGCAAACTAGTAAAGATGCGTTATCTCTTATTGAAAACTTGTTGAAAAGTTATACCAGCTTAGGTAACGATATAAAAATAGCAATTGTTATTAGTGAACTTATTACCTACTGTGCTGAAATGTTGCAGCCCCGAGCTTTGGAGAAAAAAATTAAAATCATAAATAATGTTGAATCAGTAACACTTTTTATCAATCGTGAACGAATTTGGCGAGTGTTTGCCAATTTGTTAACCAATGCCATTAAGTTTAGTGCTGTAGGTGGCACTATTACTATCAATTCTCAAACTACCGATACACATATTGTAATTTCCGTACACGATACAGGAATTGGTATACCACCCAACATGATAGAAACACTTTTTAGCAATGGGCTACAGCACAACCGTACGGGTACAGCAGGCGAGGTAAGTTATGGCTTAGGATTACCTATAGCTAAGGATATAGTAGAGGCACACAATGGTAAAATTTGGGTAGAAAGTAATTCACAAATGGGTACCACGTTTTATGTTCAGTTACCCCTACAAAAATTTTCATAAGTGGGGAAACTATTTACATTCATAATCATACTTATAACCGCGGCAAGCTGTGTTACTCGCAACAAGGCAAACAATACTTTGCAAACTACTTATAGCAAGGAGCAGGTTAGCAACGATTTACAGCTATTAGAAAAAGTATTGATGGCCAATCATCCGGGATTGCATGTATTTATTTCCCAGCAGGAGTTAGAGGTTTTGAAGGATTCAATTATACAGCAATTGCCAGCTATGGCTTCCATACACCAAGCCCGTAACGCTGTAGCTACCTATGTAGCCGCTATTGGCTGCGGCCACACATCTGTACGGTATTCAAAAGCTATGATGCGTGCT
The DNA here is from genome assembly GCA_004292605.1 of Bacteroidota bacterium. Lineage (GTDB taxonomy): Bacteria > Bacteroidota > Bacteroidia > Chitinophagales > Chitinophagaceae > UBA10646. Next base: position 6,160 of record RDXK01000216.1, on the reverse strand, counting down.
GGTGGTAAAGCCACGCCAAGTAAACAGTTTCCGCTAGGAGTAAAAGTGTGGGGCGATAGTGCTGTGGTGTTATTTAATTTATGGGGCCGTGCCGATACGGCTATTACGCAAGGAACGATACTTACACATATCAATGGTATACGGGTAGATAGCTTATTACACCAAATGCGAACCGTGGTAAGTACCGATGGTAGTTCGCTTAGTTTTAAAGATCAGTTTATCAGCAATTCCTTTGGTAGTTTGTACAAAACATTTTATCCTAACGATACTAGCTTATCGGTACGTTTTATAGCTGCCGATGGCCAAATGCAAGATAAGTATATACCCTACTATAAAGCACCTAAAAATGTTTCAAATGCAGTTCCTACGGTGCGTATACCTACACCCAAACCAAGCCCTTGGGTAAAGCAAAATGCAAGTTTATTATTTCAGCCAGCTACGGAAACAGCCATACTTTCTATACATAGTTTTGAGGGTAATAAAGGCCTGCGTAGGTTTATAAAAAAGGCTTTTGAAGAAATAGAAAAAAGAGGCACCAAAAATTTAATTATTGATTTGCGTAGAAACACCGGTGGTAGAATTTCCTTGGCTACCTTACTTACCAAATACGTGGCTAACACCAGTTTCCACGTGGCTGATTCTGTATATACATCTTCCAAAAAAATTGCCTTAAAACAGTACGTGAAGCCTCATTTTGCGTATGGTTTACACAAATGGCTGTTTACAAAAAAAATCAGCGATTCTGTTTTTACAGTACCCTATTTTGCCAATAAAAAATACCATCCCACTACACAGCATCATTTTGATGGCAATATCTATTACCTAACAGGTGGTTATACATTTAGTGCTGCTACCTTGCACCTTCATTTTGTACATAAGCAACCCAATGTTACCTTAATTGGTGAGGAAACCGGCGGTAACTATTACGCCTTGAATGCAGTACATATTCCTGATATTGAACTGCCTAATACCTTGCTACGTGTACGCCTGCCGCTATACAGGCAAGTGTTTGATAGTAGTAGAACCTTTACTAGCAAGGGATTTTTACCCACTTACCAAGTACTACCCAGCAGTGAAGCTATTAAACGCGGTATAGATGCTAAAATGCAAAAGGCGTTCGATATTATTAAAGCAACTGCTCAATAGCTTGGGCTAGTTGCTCGTCTTTATTGGTGATGGTATTGCCAGCATCGTGGGTAGTAAGTAGCAAACTTACACGGTTATAAGTATTGCTAATAGTAGGGTGGTGCTGCTGCTCCTCCGCTAGTACTGCTACCTTGTTTATAAAAGCCATAGCCTCTACAAAATCGGCAAACGTAAAATGGGCTACTAAAGCATTCTCCTGCGGTTGAAAGTATTGCATAAATTACATAATTGGGTAATATAAAATGGTGATCCATTTACTGGTATCGGGTTCTTTCCATCTATCGGTCACCATCGATTCATAGGGAATAGCAGGTGATGTTAAGCCTTTATCTACCAAGTATTGATTATATTTTTTCATGGCGTTTTGTAAGGTGTAGTTGCCGCCTTTTACGGTGGCTCGCAGCGTACCGCCTAATACCATATTTTTTATTTCTATGCCCGTGGGTGGTATAGGTACAGTATCGGTAGGTAGGGCAATTTTACATTTATACTTACCATCTACCTTTACCACGTTTAGCATGGGGTAATTGCTTTCCTTGGCACCAATACTGCTTAGATAATTTCTTAGCGTAGTTACTTGTTCACCTATATTTTGTGCGGTAGGCCATTCATTATAAAACCTTGTATTGCTTACCAAAACCGTGTCGGTCATTTTACCCATTTGCACCGTAAAGCCGTACATATTTTGTTCGTTGCCTATATAGCTAGCTAGTGCTGTAAAAATTTTAGCCGCTTCCAGCTGAATGGTTTTGTTATACCAATAAAACTGAATTTTTTCCCAGCCCCAAATTGGTTTTTGTGGTGTAATAAACAATTGTAGTATGGTAGTATCCACCCATTTATTAAATAGCTGCACCTGCCATTGTAGCGGTGTGTTTTTAAATGTTGTTTGCAAAACTGCCATGGGTAAATGGGCTGCTTGTACTTGCAGCGGCTGGTTTAAAAAACGATTAGCGGGTGTTTGTTTCGGCCACCATTGATTCCATAAATGTTGATTAGCCAAGTATTCTAATGTAGTGGCAGAAGTAGTGTTTACTTGAAAACTTAGGGCAAGTTTGGGTTGCTGTGGGTAAACAATAGCCACCACCGCTGCCGTAATGATTACCACAATTAAAATTTGTACTATTCGCTTCATAATGCATGCAAGTATACAACCAGTATACCCCGCAAAAGTACGGCATGCCGTAAAAATTTGCTAAGGTGTAAACTGTGGCTAAATGGTATATTAGCAACACAATTTATTGCTTGTATGAAAAAAGTACTTTTTCTAGTTAGCCTATTGGGCAATGGCGTGCTGGCTTTGGCTCAAAATATTCACCCATGGATGATAGATGCTAAAAAAATAGATGCCGCCAACTATTATGGTATTACCAGTGCCAATGGTATGATAGGCATTGTATCGGCTCCAGAGCCTTTTAAAGTGAAGGATGTATTACTTGCCGGAACCTTTGATACCTATGGCCGTGGCAGGGTAAGCAACTTTATTAAAAGTTTTAATTTATTGAACGGTTATTTAGATATCGATGGCCGGCGAGTAGATAATAAATCAGTCTCTAATTTCGAGCAATCCTTTAACCTTCAAAATGGAACCTTTACTGCCAAATTCAGTATGGGCGATAAGGCCGATGTTTCGTACACCTACATGGCTTTAAGGCAGCTACCCTACAGCGTTTTAATGACGGTACAAGTAACCGCAAAAAAGAAAATTACCCTACAAGCTGCTAGTGTAATGGAGGCACCAGATTTACTAAGAGATGTACAGAATTATTACAACGAATTAGATAGGCCGCATGTAAATATTGGCTTGCTTACATCATCGGCTAAAAGTCCTACAGGTAAGCTACAGCTATGTGCTAGTACAAGTTTTTTATTTTCAGAAAAGCATGGCAATGAACCTAAGCAAATTCATGAAATGTGGGATAATAACATGCACCTACTTAAATTTTATAAAACACTAGAAGCCGGCACCACTTACCAATACAGCATTGTAGGTAGTAGCATAAGTAGTGCACAGCACCCCGACCCACTAAATGAAGCAGAGCGTAGCACCATCTATGCAAAGCTAGAAGGCAAGGAACGCTTGCTACTGCAGCATAACCAAGCATGGGCTGAGCTTTGGAAAAGCAGTATTACGATAGAAGGAAACGACCAAGCACAGCAGGATGTAAATAGCATGCTTTACCACATGTATGCATTTAACAGGGCTGGCACGGCCAACTCGCCTTCACCCATGGGTTTAAGTGGTTTGGGGTACAATGGCCATGTATTTTGGGATACGGAATTATGGATGTATCCACCCTTGCTAGTATTGCAGCCAGAATTGGCTAAAAGTATGATGGAGTATAGGTTTCAACGTTTAGGTGAGGCGAAGAAAATTGCTTTTTCTCGTGGTTATAAAGGAGCTATGTACCCATGGGAAAGTGCTGAAACGGGCGTAGAAGAAACACCTGTGTGGGCACTGAGCGGGCCGTTTGAACACCATATTACCGCCGATGTAGCCTTAGCCGCTTGGAACTATTTTTGTGTAACACAAGATACTGGCTGGTTACGGGAAAAAGGTTATGCCATGATAAGTGCTTGTGCCGATTTTTGGGCAAGCCGTGTGGAGCGAACTGGACCAAAAAATTACCAAATAAAAAATGTAGTAGCTGCCGATGAGTGGGCGGAAAACGTAGATGATAATGCATTTACCAACGCAGCCGCCAAAGCAAATTTATACTGTGCTACAGAGGCTGCCAATGTACTAAAAATAGCTGCCAACCCCGATTGGAGACTGGTAGCAGATAATATTCCTATTTTACAATTTGCCGATGGTACTACCAAGGAACACGCTACCTATAATGGCGAGGGAATAAAGCAAGGAGATGTAAACTTATTGGCCTATCCCCTAAAAGAAATAACCAATGTAAACCAAATAAAAAAGGATTTGGCCTACTATGAAACACGTGTACCAACCGAGGGTACACCGGCCATGACACAAGCTATTTTTAGTTTGCTTTACGCACGTTTAGGTAATGTTGAAAAAGCGGCACATTTTTTCGAGGATAGTTATGTGCCCAATTTGTTAGCACCGTTTAGGGTAATAGCCGAAACCAAAGGCGGTACCAATCCGTATTTTGCTACGGGTGCTGGCGGTATATTACAAGCCGTAATCATGGGTTTTGGTGGAGTAGATATTACTAATAAAGGTATTACTACCGTAACTAGTGTATTGCCTGCTGGCTGGAAAAAATTAACCATAACAGGTGTAGGAAAAGAAAAGAAAACCATTGTAGTAAAAGCGAAATAAAGAAGGGGGTTATGCCCCTTTTTTTCATACAAATTTTTACTATATGCCCGCTTATTTGAATAACTACAAAACCATTTGAATACCACGATAAATTGAAAATATGTTAGGACTGAGAACCACCATTTATAAAGTAGGCGATTTACAAAAAGCCACCGACTGGTATACCCAAGCATTTGAAACAGAGCCTTATTTTAATGAGCCTTACTATGTGGGCTTTAACATAAAAGGTTACGAACTAGGATTACAGCCAGAAGATGAACCTAGTGTAGATAAACGGGAAACAGTAGTGGCTTATTGGAGCGTAGAAAATATTCAGGAGGTTTTTGACCGACTAATTTGTATAGGTGCCACCGAATACGAAAAGCCCTATAACGTGGGTGAGGAGTTGTTTACCGCTACCGTTAAGGACCCTTTCGGGAATATTATTGGACTTATATTTAACCCTTATTTTAAACTGGATTCATAGATGGCTTCTGATCAAAATTTTGTTGACTATGTAGTGGGCCAAATTCAAAATGCAGGAGAAATTACTGCAAAGAAAATGTTTGGCGAGTATGCTCTGTATGCCGACGGAAAAATGGTGGCTGTGATTTGTGATAACAAGCTTTTTGTTAAGCCTACCATAGCTGGGCGTGCATTTATAGGTAAAGTAGTAGAATCACCCCCGTACAAGGGTGCCAAGCACAGTTTTTTAATAGAAGAGAAAGTAGAGGACACTGCTTGGTTAAGCGAATTGATTCGCATCAGTGCTAAAGAATTACCTGCTCCAAAACCAAAGAAATAGGTTTACGAAAGAGTGGGCCCCTAAAGACTTAATAACTTCTATGCCTTTGCAGGTGGAACTAGTTTAAGCCATTTATGTAGGTACGTATTTGGACATAGTTTTTGCAATAAAAGCCCCGAATACAGCTACCATAAAAAGTTCAATGTTGATTCGGTAATCTGTGAAATCTACACCAAAGGTTGATAATTTTAATAATAAACTTACTGAAAGAGGGATGGTGATACCAATTAGATACTTAAATTTCATTGGATTGGTAATTTTTTTCAAAAGCATCATCAGTATCGGATAGGAAATAATAGTAGGAATAGTATATAGCAAGGCTAGCCCAAGGCAAGTATTGAACCGTAAACCATAAGTTTGTTTATCTTCTATTGGTACCGGGGCGTATTTTTTAAAAGAGTTAGGGAAAAATACAAAAGCGTTGCTAATTCTTTGGAGTATGTTTTTGGATAGATTTTGAAGCACAACACTCCTGTGAATCTGGTAAAAATATACAGCTACTTTTTTGCACCTAACCAAACTTCGCACGAAACCAGTATTACGGATTGTCTTCAATGATTTTTAATTCCTTAAAGGTTTAGAATGAAGTCCTAAAAAGTTTACCAGTATCGTCTTTATCATGTAACTCCATTATGATTTCTTCCGTTGTAAACATGACTAGCTCATCATTTTCATCTCTTGGAAGATCGTCTTTGATTATACTTAAAATATATTGGATGTTATACTTGGTGCAATATTCTTTTATCAAATTGAGAAAGCGTACACGGATTTTATTTTCTTGATTAGAAAACACATCATCATGGTACACAAACTTAAAATAGGATTCACTTGAATATTCAGCCAATATTGATAAATCAAATGCTACACAGAGCATTTTTCTGTATGTATTCCCATCTCCCTTTTTAGTTTCGCCGACACGATAGCCATATTCAACATTATTG
>RDXK01000215.1 GCA_004292605.1 Bacteroidota bacterium | reverse complement strand
AGCCTACAATATAGTTACCGATGTGCCACAGGAAGATGTGGAAGCCACCCGTAACGCTGCGGAGGCTTTGCTGGAATATAAATTTATAAATGCCATAGATAAAGTTACCCGTACCTACGTACCTACTATAGCTTATGCGGTGGGTAATGGCGAGCCAATAGATTTAACGGTAAACGATTTAGGCGAAAGTTTGCGTAACAATTATCGCTTAGGTGTATTCGATTTAAAAAAGGGTTTTCCTAATCCGCAACAGATAGATGCTTTGCTGATAGTAAAACCTACACAGGCATTTACCGAAGAGGACAAGTTAAAGCTAGACCAATACCTGATGGGGGGCGGAAAACTAATATGGTGTATTGATAGATTGTATGCGGAATTGGATAGTTTGATGCGTTCCAATGCCGACTTTGTGGCCTTTGATAGAAACCTGAATTTGGATGATGTATTGTTTAAATATGGCGTGAGAATTAATACCGATTTGGTGCTCGATTTAAACTGTAGCAAAGTGCCCATTGTGGTGGGGTACAATCCTGATAGAAGTCCTATCATGCAGCGAATGCCTTGGCCGTATTATCCGTTTGCCATGGCACAAAATTCGCCCATTACCAAAAATGTAGATAGGGTACTTACGCTTTTTCCAAGTAGTATAGATACCGTGAAAGCAACGGGAATTAAAAAAACAGTGTTGCTAGCATCGGATACCAATTCCCGAATCATTGGCAGTCCGGCCATGGTAAAACTAAACACTATAGAGACGGAAAGCGATTTTGGGTTGTTCAATAAAAGTGCTGTTCCCATAGCGGTTTTACTGGAAGGAAGTTTTAATAGTTTGTACGCCAATACCATAACACAGGCACAGCGAGATACGATACTAAAACAAACGGGACAGGAGTTTAAAAAAAGCGGAAAGCCAAGCCAGCAAATAGTGATAGCCGATGCCGATGTGGTTACCAATGCCGTAAGCAAAACCACGGGGCCGCTACCGATGGGTATGTTGGCCATGGAAAATTATACCTTTGCTAACAAAGATTTCTTTTTAAACTCGGTGGATTATTTGATTGGGAAAAACCAATTGTATGTAGCCCGCAACAAAGAAGTTACCCTGCGGTTATTAGACAAGGAAAAGATAGAACAACAAAAAACATCGGTACAGCTATTGGCAGTTGGGCTGCCTATTTCTTTAGTGGTATTGTTAGGTTTTGTATTACAATATTTTAGAAAGCGAACCTACGGTTCAAAATAAATGTATGACACACGAGCAAATTATTTACAGCGTATTTGGGGTAGTATTATTATTAGCCTTGATTTTTGATTTAGGCTTACTAAGCAAAAAAAATACCACCATCACCATTCAGCAGGCGGGCTGGCAAACATTTTTCTGGGTATTGTTGGCATTGGCCTTTGGTGCGTTTGTTTGGTGGGAAGATGGTGCCAAGCACGGCATGGAGTATATAAGTGCTTACCTCATGGAGTGGAGCTTGAGTGTAGATAATATTTTTGTGTTCATCATCATCTTTTCATCGTTTGGTGTAAAGGAAAAATATATACCTAGGGTTTTACTAATTGGCGTACTCATGGCCATAGTAATGCGGGTAATTTTTATAACACTTGGTGTAGAATTGGTGGAACGCTTTCATTGGTTACTATACTTATTTGGTGCCTTTTTATTGTTTACGGGCTATAAAATGTTTACGGCAGATGGCGATGAAGCCTTCGACCCGAAGGACAGTAAGATATTTCGATTTATGCAAAAGTTTTTACCGCTAGTATCGCATGACGGAAATGGTAAATACATTGTATACAATGAAAAGGGTAGGGCTCAATACACAATTTTGTTTGTAGTAGTGGTAATGTTGGCGGCCATAGATTTAGTGTTTGCCTTAGATAGTATTCCTGCTGTAATGGGTATTACTACAGATAAAGTAATTATTTACACTAGTAATATTTTTGCGGTATTGGGCTTACGTAGTTTGTTTTTTCTACTAAGAGGTGCGGTGAGTAAATTTGATTATTTGCAGCAGGGCATAGCTATAGTGCTGGTGTTTATAGGTTTAAAAATGCTCGGCGAACATTGGCTGAATTTATGGTTGCCCAAAGGCGTTCAGGTGTCGCTAAGTTTGGCTATGATACTGTTGTGCATTGGCGGTAGCATTGTGTTATCCATTCTCAAAAATAAAAAAGGTATTCCTGCCGATAGGGTAGAGGAGTAAAGCCATGCCTGCCTTTAGTATACATACTATTGCCACTTGGTTGGGTATACCTACGCCAACCCGCCACCACGTAGTACAATATTTTAGTATAGATAGTAGGGCAATAACCAACCCTGCGGAAACTATATTTTTTGCCATCAAAACAGCCTCTGGCAATGGCCATTTGTTCCTTGCCGATTTGGCCGCACAAGGCGTTCGCTGCTTTGTGGTGCAGCAAGGTGAGCCTTTGCCCGTATTACCATCCGATGCCACAATATTGGCGGTGGAAAACGTGGTGGCTGCTTTACAAACGGTAGCCGCTAGGCATAGGCAGCAGTTTCACTACCCCGTACTAGCTATTACAGGTAGCAATGGTAAAACCGTGGTAAAGGAATGGCTATACCAGCTATTGCAAAATAAATTTGACATAGTTCGAAGCCCGAAGAGTTATAATTCACAGTTGGGTGTACCGTTGAGTTTATTACAATTAAATAGCAACTATAATTTTGCCATTATAGAAGCAGGTATTTCAGAAAAAAATGAAATGCAGGCCTTGGCCAACTGCATTGCTCCTACTATTGGGTTGCTTACCAATATTGGCGATGCACACAACGCAGGTTTTGCCAATCATAGAGAAAAGGCTCTGGAAAAACTAAGTTTATTCACCCATGCCGAAGTATTGTTTGCACCGTACGATACTTTACAAAGTTTGGAAATAGATGTACGAAAACTGCTAGGCCCCAAACAATACATTACCTACAGTTTAGTAGAAAGTACGGAATCTACTTATCAAATAACTATTCAAAAGCAAGTTAGTCACTCGTTGTTGGAAATACGGTCCACTAATGAGGTATTCAAAATCACGGTTCCATTTACGGAGGATGCATCTTTAGAAAATTGCATTTCCTGTATTTTGGTGGGTTTATATGTGGGTATGTCGGCCATGGAACTTCAAGCGGGCTTACAATCGCTACAGCCTTTAGCCATGCGTTTGCAGTTAGTAAAGGGATTGTACCAAAGTACTATTATCAACGATGCCTACAGTAACGATTGGGTAAGTTTTCAAATAGCCTTACGCTACCTTAAGCAGCAAGCTGCTCAGGCACCTACGATTGTGGTACTTACAGATATGCTGGACGATTCATTACCCAAGCAAGAACGTTACCAAAAAGTAGCCAATGAATTATTGCAAACGGGTGTTCAGCAGTTATGGTTTGTGGGGCAGGATGGGGTGTTTTTAGAACCTTTAGTAGCGGGTAAAATCACTACTCGGTTTTTTGACAACACCGCTGCTTTGTTGGCGGGTTTTGCGGCTACACAATTTGCCCATAGCTATGTATTGATAAAGGGAGCCAGAAAATTTGCTTTAGATGCTTTAATGCCTTTGGTGGAATGGCAGCAGCACCAAACGGTTTGCACCGTAAACCTAAGTGCTTTGGCATATAATCTTCAGCAATACCGGCAGCGAATACCTGCGGGTACGCAAATAGTAGCTATGATAAAAGCTTCTGCCTACGGTGCTGGCAGCGTAGAAGTAGCCAAATTGTTAGCGTATCATAAAGTAAATTATTTGGCAGTGGCTTATGCCGATGAGGGTGTGGCACTACGGCAGGCGGGCGTGGAATTGCCCATCATGGTATTGAATGTGGAGGAGGCTAGTTTTCATTTATTGGTGCAGTACAGGTTGGAGCCGGAGCTATTTTCCCTGCCCATAGTAAAGGCATTTTTACGGTATGCTGAAAGCCAGCAATTAACATTGTTCCCTGTTCATATTAAAGTAAATACGGGTATGAATAGGTTGGGCTTTGATACCCCAGAATTACCCGATTTAGTTGCACTACTTACTGCCACCAACACGTTAAAAGTGCTATCGGTGTTTACCCACTTGGTAGCTAGTGACGATGATAACTTTGATGCGTTTACACAACAGCAGCGAGCAAGTTTCCAACATATTTGCGAATACTTAGCAACCCAGTTACCTTACACCTTTTGGAAACATGCCAGCAACACCGGTGGTATAGAGCGTGGCTTTTTTGGTACCGATACCATGGTGCGTTTAGGAATAGGTTTGTATGGAGTGAGCAAATATTTGTCATTGCATCCCGTATTGAGCCTTACCACTACCATTGCCCAAATAAGAGAGGTGGCTGCCGGAGAATCCGTAGGTTATAGTAGGGCTCAAATAGTAACCAAGCCTAGTAAAATTGCTACCATACGTATTGGCTATGCCGATGGTTTTATGCGTAGTTTAAGTAATGGAGAAGGTTTTGTGTATGTGGAGGGTGTATTGGCACCTGTAGTAGGTAGGGTGTGTATGGATATGACGATGATAGATGTAACCCATGTACCCAATATCACCTTACAAAGCAAAGTAGAAATTTTTGGTACACACCTACCGGTAACCCAAGTGGCGGAATGGGCCAACACCATTGCCTACGATGTACTAACCCATATACACCACCGAGTGCCTAGGGTTTATATTCATGACTAGCATACAGTATATTTGCCAACAAATTTTTTTGCGTGAAAGGTAAACACATTATAGGGCTGGTATTAATACTGTTGGTAATAGATCAAGCTCTGAAGTTTTATATAAAAACCAATTATTTTTTAGGCGAGGAGCATGCTATTTTAGGGAATTGGGGCCGCCTACATTTTGTAGAAAATCCTGGCATGGCTTGGGGCTGGAAGTTTGGTGGCGAATGGGGCAAAATTATATTAACCTTATTTAGATTGGTAGCTGCTTTTGTAGGCGTGTGGTACATAGCAAAGTTTGTAAAACAACAAATGCATTGGGGTTTTTTAACAGCGTGTGCACTTATTTATGCCGGAGCCGTAGGTAACTTGATAGATAGTATTTTTTATGGACAAATTTTTGAGGCAAGCGACCCCTATTTACAAAATGTGGCCAAACTGGTACCATTTGGTGCAGGCTATGCCAAACTATTACAAGGCCATGTAGTGGATATGTTTTACTTTCCTTTGATACAAATAGAAAAACTACCTAGCTGGGTGCCTTTTTGGGGCGGAGAGGAGTTTGAGTTTTTCCGACCTGTTTTTAACTTTGCAGATGCCTGTATTTCTGTAGGGGTCGGTGCTATGCTAATTTGGCAAAAAAAGTTTTTTCCAGAGGATAAAAAGCCTGAAATTACATCTCCCGAACAAGGATAGTTAAGTGGTTGAGTTGAGTTGGAACACAGTCTAGGTGTGCAGTACAATTTTTTCTATCCAGTGGGTTTTCCAACTGAATTGAATTTTGAAGAGTTGTATTCTAAATTAAGCTATAACTTTAAGAAAATTTTCAAAATGGCGTTTACAGACCGACATATTGTTGAAACTTATTCCAGCCTCTTTGAAACTTTGAGTTCAAGTACCAAGATTGACTTGATTGAAAGCTTAACCAAATCGTTAAAAAAGGAAAAAACAAACGATCACTTCTTTAAGTCTTTTGGTGCATTTGCTTCCACTAAATCTCCCAAAGAAATTTATAAAGACATCAAGAACGGTAGAAAGTTTCGAAAAAAAGATTGGAAGTTTTGATGTAATATTTACTCGATACTAACACTTGTATTTTCTTCTTGCGAGGAAAGCTAAACCTCGATGAACTTATAAAAGAAAAGGGTAGGGAAAACTGCTTTATTTCAGAGGTAAGTGTTTTTGAATTGAGATTTGGCGCAGAAAATAGCGACAACCCAATTACTTCTCATAAAGCGGTGGATAGGTTTATTTCTGGTCTAGTTATTATTCCAATATATACCGCGGTTAAAAGATATGCAAAAGAGAAGGTGCGACTACGAAAGCAAGGTACACCAATGCACGACGAATTTGATTTGCTAATTGGTGTTACTGCCGTTGAAAACAAACTAATTCTTGTCACCGATAACGAGAAAGACTTCAAAAAGATTGAAGGCATTAAAATAGAAAACTGGTTTAAGCGTAAATCATAAACAGCCCAATAGGACTGTTCACTTAGAGTGGGTAAATTTACACACGGTACCGTTCGTCCTTTTGCAATATCCACCCACTCGGAATAGTAAGTATTGTTAATCAACTTGCATCTTAATATCGATAACCAATTATGTAGTCACAAATGCTACAACCCAGCCAACTCTAAACTTTTCTTTTTTACTGTCACTATATCTATATTTTCTATAATAGCATCTTCATGCAGTATCAAGGAAACATTTTTTTCTCTCCACCAATTGCTTTCCGCTAAATGCTTTACATGTAGCACCGCTACTATATAGCTTCGGCCCTCCGCTGAATGCCATTCTTCCACCCATTCCAGCTTTTCTTTAGGTATATGCTGTAAGTTTTCAAAACTAATATAAGTACGTACGTAAAAATTATTATCTAATGTATGCGGTGTTTGGTGGTATAGTTTTTTATACTCATAGCGGTAACTATACCGTAACGCACCAATATCACTCAACACGGCACTTGCTGTAGGAAAACTCCCGGCACCTTTACCGTAAAAAAATTGCTTATCGGCAAAGCTACTTTCTATCACGGCGCCATTGTATTCGTTGCGTACAAAGCTGAGCGGGTTTTGGCTACTTACAAATTGTGGTAGCACATAAGCAGCCACTTTACCATTGGATAGTTTTTTAGCGGATGCTACTAATTTAATTTCATAGCCTTTATCCTTTGCCACTAAAGCGTCGGCCGATTGTATGTTTTGTATACCATTAAATAGTAATTTGTTGGGGTGTATTACTATTCCATAGGCATGGGCCAAAAGTATACTCCATTTGTTGGCAGCGTCAAAGCCCTCTACATCTAACGTTGGGTTACTTTCAGCAAAACCAAGTTGCTGTGCTAATAGTAAAGCATCGGTAAAACTTAGTTTTTCCTCGAACATTTTGGTGAGTATAAAGTTGGTGCTTCCGTTAATGATGCCTTTAATGGAGTGCAACAAATCGTTATCAAAATATTCTTCTAAATTCCGAATTACCGGTATACTCGCACAAGCACTGGCTTCGTATAAAAATGGTAGCTGTGTTTGTAGTTGTAATTGTAATAACTCTGGCAAATTTTCCGCAATCATTTTTTTGCTGGCACTTACTACTGCCTTGCCATTTAGCAACGCCGTTTTTACAATGGTAAAGGCCGCCGCTGTATCATCTATTACTTCTACCACCACATTAATGGATGTATCGTTTAATATATCGTCCTTCTCTAGTGTAAATAAGTCGGCGGGTGCGTTCCGTTTTTTTTCTTTATTTTTTATACAAATTTTTACAATAGTGGCTTGTAGTGTAGGTGTTTGTTGCAAGGCTTTGTAAAGGCCTTCGCCTACCACACCAAATCCAAATAAGCCTATACGTAATGAGGTATTAATTGCCATAATGTTCGTTAATATTATTGTTGTGTATGAATGAATTGTTTTTATGCTTTGTAAAGAAATTTTCGAATGGCCTTATCTATAGCGGCATATTCTATTAAAAATCCGTCGTGTCCATAGTTGCTCGGAATGGTTTTTAGTTCTGCATGCTGTAAATGCTGTGTTATTATTCGCTGCTCTGCTGGTGGAAATAAAATATC
>RDXK01000214.1 GCA_004292605.1 Bacteroidota bacterium | reverse complement strand
GTGGATATGGTGCGAAACGAAAAAATTTATACCAATCCGGAAAAACTACTCTATTTCAGTGGGATGATTAAGGAAGAAAATAAACGCATGAACAAACATGTGGAAACCATTTTGCAAGCCGCCACTATGGATAAACAGGAGCTAAAACTTAATTTTCAGCCCTTGCCTTTGCATGGTATTATTCAGCGGGTTTGCGATGGATTTAGCTTGCAGTTGCAAGAAAAAAATGGTAGGGTTCAATTGAATTTAGCGGCCGCTAGCGATGTGGTAAAGGTAGATGAGGTACATTTTACCAACCTGATCAACAACTTAATAGATAACGCCGTAAAATACAGTAACGATAATGTGTTTATAGCCGTAAGTACCCATAGTACTAAAAAGCATTTTGTATTGCGAGTGGAAGACAATGGCATAGGAATGACCAAGGAAACCGTCAAAAAGATTTTTGAAAAATTCTATAGAGCACATACCGGCAATGTGCACAATGTAAAAGGATTTGGCTTGGGAATGAGCTATGTAAAAACGGTGATAGACGCCCATAAAGGACGAATAAAAGTAGATAGTACTTTGGGTAAAGGCAGTGTATTTACGGTGGAAGTTCCGCTGGCTTAGTAGTATGATTGGTGGTTGATGATGTATAAACCCAGAAAAATGTGTAACTACACAGGTTTTGGTATGCGTTAATACCCCACCTTTAGTAAGGAAATAACCATTTACTACTTCATCAACTATACTTTTATGTTAGAATTTTTATTGATAGCCGTTTGCCTGCTATACTTCCCCGTATTTGTTTATATGCTTTACCGGATAATATCGTCTGCCGAATTATCCAATCGCACAAAACTACTCTGGAGCTTGGTACTATTTACTTTACAGCCTATTGGTTTACTGCTTTGTTGGGTGTATCTAAAAGTGGGTAAACCAACTACTGTACCTAGTGTGAGTGCGTTATAAAAAAACGGAACTGGCTTATGTACTAAACCAATTCCGTTCTGCCATGTGGAAACTTATTTACCTACTTCCGCATAAACATTTTTAGCCCTGCCGTGAAGATGAAATTTCCGTAATCTAAATTGGGTTGAAAACGAATATCATTTCTTTCCGAGCGAAATACGTTTTTACCCAAATGTCCGCTATGCATGGCACTTAAGTGAAGCAATACGCCATTACGTTTAGGGCGGGCTTCCCGCAACAAAATATCACCTGCTAAACCAGCCTGGTACACCACACCAAGGTTAGTAAGGTTGGCGCCACGATTGTTTTGTACAAGGTTTACAATATTGGTACTGCCGCTATTTACGGTGGCCGCGGTGTAATAGTTGAGTTGTGCGGTGCGTACAGCTGCACCAGCAAATGGATACAAAGTAAACTTTCTTGAATCAATAATACTGTAGCCTACATTGGTGGAAAGTAGGTCGGTAACTCTATATTCTATCTTATCGTCGCCACGCTTTATGGTATTGCCAAAATTAAAATTGAACAATAAAAAATCTACTACTAGGTGTTTGTGTTTATGCGAAAATCCAAACAAACCTAAACGCACACTATTGGGGTTTAAACTAGCAAAGCCAGTACCAGTCATGCCATTATTGAACGCATTGGTATTGGTATTGGCTACGCCCAAAGTAAGTACCGAGGCAGATGTATAGTTGTTATCGGTTAGGGCTATTGCATGGAGCTTGTCTTGAATTTGTTTGTAATCGTCTCTTAGGTAAATGCTATCTACGGCACGTGTTACGAGTTTTTCCTGTTGTTTTCTCAATTCACGGCGGGTTTGGCTGAAGGTGTTTACTGTAAGGAACAATAACGCAAAGGCATATACGTATTTCATGTAGCGGGTTTTTGGTAAAATTAATGGTTGTGGTTAGCGGCATTTGTTAAACTGATACTAAAACCTAAGTGTCTAGCTCTGGTAATCAACGGTATTTTCACGGAGCGGTTTATAACGGCCAATATGCCGAATAGCAACCTAGTAAAAACAAAATGGTGGTTCGATACATGTTTTGCCAGTGACAATAAAGTCTCAAATATATCATGTAAGAATACACCCTATTTCCACGCTAGAAAACACTATAACACCATCGCTGAAAATTTGCTACAAGCGCTTGAGAAGTCCTAGCCTAAAAGCGTTTCCCACTACTTTTTTAGGGCTGCTGCATACACTTCTAAGGCTCGGTTGCGAGCCACTTCATGTGGTACTATAGGTTTAGGATAGTGGAAACTATTTACCTCTGGCACCCATTGCTGAATGTATTTTTTTTGCGGGTCGAATTTTTCGGTTTGTAGCGTGGGGTTAAATACCCTAAAGTACGGTGCAGCATCGCAGCCGCTACCCGCAGCCCACTGCCAGCCACCGTTATTGGCCGCAAAATCAAAATCTAACAGTTTCTCCGCAAAATAAGCTTCGCCCCAGCGCCAATCTATTAGTAGGTGTTTGGTTAAAAAGCTAGCCACAATCATGCGTACACGGTTGTGCATAAACCCAGTTTCATTAAGTTCTCGCATACCCGCATCTACAATCGGGTAGCCTGTTTTTCCGGCACACCAAGCAGCAAACTCTACCTCATTGTTTCGCCATTGTATGGTATCATACTCTGGTCTAAAGGCTTGGCCTTTGCCCACATGCGGAAAATGCCAGGTGATGGCATGATAAAAATCTCGCCAAATAAGTTCGTTCAAATAGCCCTCGCTCAATGGCTGTGCCGTACTGGCCAACTTACGTATGCTAATGGTGCCAAAACGTAAATGCAAACCCAACCTGGAAGTGCTTTTTATACTCGGTATATCTCGTTGTTCTTTGTATTTTTTTATAATTTCTAGGTTCGCTTCCGCCGGTGGAAATGTAAGGTTAGATGGTTCAAAACCCATTTCTGCCAAACTTGGTATGGGTAGCGGCTGCACGGGAAACCAATTGCTAAAATATTTCTCCGTGGGGTAAGGCTGTAAATGGTAAGGCTGTAAAGCGGCTTTCCATTTTCGGCTATAGGGTGTAAAAACGGTGTAGGGTTTTCCATCATCCTTTACTACTTCACTTTTTTCAAAAATTACTTGATCCTTATACAAATGCATGGGTATGCCCATTTCTGCCAATTGCGTTTGTAGCTGTGTATCTCTTTCTATGGCGTAATGTTCATAGTCGGTATTGGTATACACGGCTTGCACGTGGTACTGCTGTAGTAGTGTTTGCCATGCTTGCTGTGGCGTGCCATAAAACACCCACAAACTGGTGCCCAAACTGGTTAGCTGCTGCTGTAAATGTGTTAGGGTTTGGTGTATAAAATGTACCCTACCGTCAGCTTTATTTTCTAGCTTATCTAAAATATTTCTATCAAAAATAAAAATAGGTAATACAGGCAGTTCGCTTTTTAGAGCATGGTATAAGGCTGCATTATCGTGCAAACGCAAATCTCTTCTAAACCAGTGTATGGCAATGGGTGGTAAAGTACTCATGCCAATAGCTACAAATAACGAGGCAATTTGTTGATACACAGTCTTATGATGAAGCGGGTTTTGAACCGCATTTTTCAAGATGATGGGTACTCTTCAAAAGCAAAAACCTACTCATTAAGTAAATCAATAAAACCACAAAAAGCACCAGTAAATCAAACAGGGTTACTGCTTAGAAAGCTGTACTAGACCTGCAATAGTGAAACGGGCTTTGCTAATAAAAAACACTAACTGTTCCACCTAAATGCTAGCTTTACACCATGGCGTATATATTAGAAATTAATGGCTATACACCACAAATAGGTGAGGGTAGTTTTGTGGCTCCCAACGCTACCATTTGTGGCCAAGTAACTATGGGTACCCAATGCAGTGTATGGTTTAATGCCGTACTACGGGGCGATGTAAATAGCATAACCATGGGAAACCAAGTAAACATACAGGATGGTGCCGTGGTACACTGTACTTACCAAAAACATGCTACTAACATTGGCAATAGAGTAAGTATCGGGCATAATGCCATTGTACATGGCTGTACCCTGCACGATGATGTACTAGTGGGTATGGGTGCCATAGTGATGGATGCCTGTGTGGTGCATAGTAATAGCATCATAGCTGCTGGTGCCGTAGTTTTGGAAGGTACGGTAGTGGAGGCGGGTAGTATTTATGCCGGTGTACCCGCTAAAAAAGTAAAACAAGTATCGCCAGCATTGTTAACAGGCGAAATTCATAGAATTGCCCATAATTATGGTATGTATGCCAGCTGGTTTACGGAACATAATGCAGTAAAATAAATAGTAGTATGAAAAAGATTGTTCTTCTAATTTGTGTGTGCATAGTAGCGGTAGCTTGCAGAACTAATAAAAGTGGCTGCCCTACCAATGGTAAAAATGTAGGTGCGGAAAAACTGCTAAGCGGCGACCCTAAGCATAGTAAGGATGTAAAGGCGGCTAAAAAAGCAGGAAAGATGAAAGTGTAGACATAAAAAAAAAGGGGCTCGGATTAAAATCCCACCCCGTTTTAAAATCCAATATCCTATGAAAAACCAAGGCGAATATATAGTTTTCTTACGAAAATTCGTCTGTTACGGTATTAAAACTTTCTTTTTAACCTGTATTAACGGAAAATTAATCGGGTACCGTAGCCAAGCCAACGCTGTTTAATTGGCTTTTAAATGGGTTACCAATGCCACATATTGTTCCTTGGCTTCGGTAGTGCTAGTACCTTTTAAACTGGCCCAAGCCTGGTATTTGGCCCTTGCCACAAAATCGAACGGATTGGTGGGTTCCGCATCGGTACAGTCGCCATCAGTAGCCTGCTTGTACAAGCTATACAGTTTTAAAAGCGTTTCATTATCCGGTTTTTCAGAAAGTGTTTTGCTGTTGGCCACGGCGGCTTCAAATTGTTGTTGTAATTCCATTTTTTAGTAGTTGCGTGAGTGAATGATTATAAAAGTTTTTGTAAAAGTTGTTTGCCCTCTTCCTTGTAAGCTGCATCATCCGCAGTACGGGTAGGTAATTTTACCAATTGCTGTAATACGGCAATGGCTTTATCAGGTTTATTGTCGTACTGATAAGCTTTGGCTAAATCTAAAAAGTTGATCACAAAATACGGCTCCAAGGTTTTGCATTTTTCGTAGCTAGTAATGGCTACGGTAATATCGCCCTTGGGTAGGCCGCCGTACAATGCTTTTACGGCCGCTTTTTTAGCCCAGTTTAGGTTTACCATTTCCCAATGCCATTTTCCTAAGGTGTACCAGCTTTTACCATCGTTAGGGTTTAGGCGTACCGCCCTATCGGCATAGTTTTTTACATCTCGTACGTAGCCTACTATTTTTTTATTTTCATCGGCCACCTCAGTCATTTTTCCACTAGCTATGGCCATAGCATAACTTGCTAAATAGCTATTGCTATCGGCCGCATAGGCTCGCTGTGCATGCTGCAATGCATTAAAATAGTAGCTGCTTTTGGCTATGTTTTCTTTTTGACGGCTACCGATAGCGGTATTTATTTCTGTAATGCGAGTGAGTACAGTAATATTTTGCGGTTCATTAATTAATACGGCCTTGTATTTTTCAAGTGCCTCAGCTTCCCTGAATTGTTTATCTAAATTTTGGGCTTCCTTTAGTAAGGGCGATTGTGCCATGACGGTTATACTAGTGGCAGCGGCTACAATAAACACAACAATTTTTTTCATATACATTTATTTTTTCCAATGGTAGGTAATGCCTACAGTACCATTAAACGCGGGAAGTGGGGCTTGTGTTTTAATAATTTGAATGCTAATTTCTGTACAGTGCAGATAAGTTTGTGTTAACTGTTCACCAATATTAGCAGCAAGGGTTTCCAGTAACGCTACTGGTGGCTGCATATTTGCTTTTACTATGGTTACTATGCCACCATAGTCGATCGTATTTTCCAAAGTAAAAACCGTGTTTGGCAATGGCGTATAGCGAACGGTAATGTTAAATTCAAACAAGTTGGGTACCCGCTGTTCCTCCGGGAATACACCGTGATAACCTACTAACTGTAAACCCTGTACATGTACTTGCATTTCTAAAGCCATACGTATGGGTAATCAAATACTATGCTAAAAAAAGCCTCGCATGTTTTCATGGAGGCTTTTCTTTTATTTTCTCGCATAATTAAGGTTATGCCAACCCTTCCGCACTTAAATATCGTTCCGCATCTAAAGCAGCCATACAGCCACTACCTGCAGCAGTTACGGCCTGGCGGTAAATATTATCCTGCACATCGCCACAGGCAAACACACCGGCAATATTGGTTCTAGAGCTTCCTGGTATGGTTTTTATATAACCAGCGTCATCTAAATCTAAAAAATCAGCAAAAATGCCGCTATTAGGTTGGTGCCCTATGGCCACAAAAAATGCACTCACGGCCAGTTCAGTTTCTGTATTGGTAGCTGTGTTTTTTATGCGTACACCGCTTACTTTGGCATCGCCCAACACTTCCAATGTTTCACTATGAAAATGCATGGTAATGTTGGCGGTATTTTTTACCCTAGTTTGCATCACTTTACTTGCCCGCATAGCTTCTTCGCCTTTACGCACTATCATGTGTACATGGCTACAAAGTTTGCTAAGGTACAAAGCTTCCTCGCAGGCAGTATCACCAGCGCCTACTATAGCTACATCTTTCCCTTTAAAAAAGAACCCATCACACACGGCACAGGCACTAACACCGTGGCCATTTAGGCGTTGTTCACTTTCCAGTCCTAGCCATTTTGCACTTGCTCCTGTGGCTATAATTACGGCATCGGCTTCCACCAAGTGTTCTTCGTCTATCCAAACTTTTTTGGGAGACGAAGCAAAATCTACCTTAGTTGCTAATCCATAGCGTATATCGGCACCCATGCGTTGGGCTTGTTTTTCAAAATGCACCATCATATCTGGTCCTTGCACACCATCCGGATAACCGGGATAGTTTTCTACCTCGGTGGTTATAGTTAGCTGTCCGCCTGGTTGTATTCCTTGGTACAATACGGGTTTCATATTGGCTCGGGCGGCATAAATAGCTGCGGTGTAGCCTGCAGGGCCACTACCTATAATTAAGCAATGCACTTTTTCAGATTCACTCATAATAAAAATTTTACTGGGCAAATGTACATTGCCAAATTACTTTGAAAAATAGATTGTTTGCATGCCCTATTGGGGAATAATTAAGGTACGTACTTGTACACTGTAGCCGCTAAAATTGCCCAAGGCACCCGGTACATTGTTTTGAACCACAATGGGTGTGGCAAACGGACTGCCAGCGCTGGCATAATTAAACTCCCATGTACGCCAAAAATCAAATGTTCGCTTATCTATATTGTTCAGCATTACCTGTACGGTATCGCCACGTTTAAAAAAATCTTCCTCGGTTACTCGCAAACTATCTAGCGGTAATCGTTTATCAAAACCTTTGGGTAGCTGCACATTATATTGGGTACCATCTACAAACTGATCGTCGAACACACTGGTAAAACCGGGCAAAAATTCACCCTTGTTCACTTTCATAAAGTAGCGGATGTAGTTTCCAAAGCCCGGCGGATCGGTAAATCGGCCAAATACATTCAGGTTAGTGGTATCCTGCTGGTTAGGTGCTACCCGCCACCAAAGGCTATCCAATGTTTTGGTATGTATAGGTATAGAGGTAGTAGCCGTATAGTTAGTACCACCTTGGGTAGTTATTTGCAATGTGTAAGTTTTGCCTTGTTCACCTACAAAATGGGTACTAGGGTTTGCGGGGTCCAGGGTATAGAAATACGCAAAATTGCCGCCGCCTAGTGGTATGGGTGTTTCCTTTAGGGT
>RDXK01000213.1 GCA_004292605.1 Bacteroidota bacterium | reverse complement strand
CCGTCGGAAATATTAATTAGTCAAAAAGAAACGCACCTTAGCGGTAGTGCTATAGCCGCTACCATGGAAGGTATGCGGCCGCTACTGGTAGAGGTACAGGCTCTAGTAACACAGAGCGTGTATGGTACACCACAGCGTACCGTAAATGGATTTGATTTGCGAAAACTGCAGTTACTGTTAGCCGTGCTAGAAAAAAGGGGAGGTTTTCACTTTGGTGTAAAAGATGTTTTTGTAAATATAGCCGGCGGCTTAAAAATGGAAGATCCCAGTACCGATTTAGCCATTGTTTGTGCCCTACTTAGCAGTTATGAAGATAGACCCATACCACAGCAATACAGTTTTGCTGGTGAGGTAGGATTGAACGGAGAAATACGAGCCGTAAACCGAATAGAGCAGCGTATTTCCGAGGCGGAAAAACTGGGCTTTGAAAAAATTATTGTGAGCAAATACAATAAGAAAAATGCCATTCAAAATAGCGGTATTCAAGTAATAGCCGTAAGCACCATTGAGGAGGTATATAAACAAATTTTATAACGCATGCTTGCCCAGCTAAAAACCTATTACCAAAGCATTTTACACGGCTTTTTTCCACACCATTGCCTAGCTTGTGGTACCGATGTGTTGCCGCAAAACCAGTTGCTATGCTTGCCATGTACACAGCAATTGCCACACACCCATTTTTTTGTAGGCAACACCACAGCTATAGAAATGCAATTAGCAGCAAGGGTGCCTTTTACCCATGTGGGCAGTGCCTTTTATTACGATAAAACTGCCGCCATTCACCACCTTGTAGAAGCGGTAAAATATAAAGGCAATAAAGCAGCAGGCATTTACTTGGGTAAGTTGCTAGGGGCTAGTTTGAGCCAATCAGCCAAAATGCAAGCTATCACTCATTTGGTACCCATGCCACTACACATAAAAAAGCAGCAAAAACGGGGTTATAACCAAGCCTTGTTAATAGCAGAGGGCGTGCAACAAGTGTGGCGTAAGCCCATAGCATACAACTTTGTACTAAGAACCGTAAATACCGAAACGCAAACCAAAAAGGATAGGGTTAGCCGCTGGCAAAATATGCAAAATGTATTTAGTGTACCACACCCGGAATTGCTGGCTCACCAACATATTTTATTGATAGATGATGTGTTAACCACCGGTGCCACCATGGAAGCTTGTGCCCAAGCTATTTTTACGGCTCAGCCAAACTGCCAAGTAAGTATAGCTACTGTAGCCTATGCAAAAGACTAGTTTTTGCGTTATATTCACCCCGTGAGAGCCATATTCATCGTACTTGTTTTATTTATTTATGCTTGTAGCAAGCAAGGGGTCATTACCTCTACCGATGCCGCTTTGTTTACTTCTACCGATAGTCTACATTTCGATACAGTTTTTACCACACAAGGCAGCGTAACCGGAAGGTTCAAAATATTTAATCCTAATACGCAAGCTTTGGTACTAAGCAATGTTCAGTTAGCGGGTGGTAATGCTAGTAGTTTTTCTATCAATGTAAATGGTTTCAATGGCCCTACGGTGCAAAATATTTCTATTGCCGCTGGCGATAGTGCTTATGTGTTTGCTGTGGTACGAATAAACCCCAATAGCGCCAATACCCCATTTTTGGTACAGGATAGCATTCGCATTCAGTGGAATGGAAATACCAAGTGGGTGCAGTTAAGTGCCTACGGCCAAAATGCCCGCTTTCTACAAAATATTCGAGTAACTACTGATACTGCATGGACTAATTCCTTACCCATTGTAGTATTGGGCGGTGTACGGGTAAATAATGGTGCTACACTAACTATACAGCCCGGAACACGGGTTTTTACACATGCCACTGCACCTTTTTTGGTAGATGGTACGGTACGCAGTATGGGTACGGCCGCTGCCCCAATAGTATTCCGGGGTTTGCGTATAGATGAACCCTATAATAGTTTTCCCGCAAGCTGGCCGGGGCTTGTGTTTACAGCTGCTAGCAGCAATAATATATTACAATACACCAAAGTACTCAATGCCTACCAAGCTGTGGTGGCTGGGGCACAGGCAGGTACCAGCCCCAAACTTACTATGCTGCAATGTGAGGTAAATAATGCCTTTGATGCAGGAGTTTGGGCCATTAATTCTCGTGTAAATGCGGTAAACTGTTTGCTGGTAAATAGTGGTAAAAATTTAGTAATTCAAGGGGGTGTATATTCCTTTACGCACTGTACGGTGGCTGCTTTGCCATCGCCCTATTTTGTACGTACTAACGCTACTGCTAGCATTACAAATTTGGTAAACAATGTACCTGTACCCACGCAGGCAAACTTTACTAACTGTATTGTTTTTGGCCAAGGAAGTATTATTGAAAATGAATTGCAGGTAGGTGGAACCGCTGCGGCCAATTTTCAAGTATCTTTAATCAATTGTTTGTATCGAGTAAAAGATGATCCGCCATTTACCACGGTAGTAAACAGTTTAAAAAATCAGTTGCCTTTATTTGACAGCCTACCACCTACACAGCCAAGGGTGTTTACCTTGCAAGCGGGCAGTGCAGCTGTAAATAGAGGTGTAAATGCAGGTGTTTCGGTAGATGTTTTGGGCAATCAACGCCCCGTGGGTTTGCCCGACTTAGGGTGTTACGAACGGCAGTAACGCAGGTGACTACAGTTTTTTTACAATTTCTTTAGTAGTTTGTAACAATACCTTTACCAAAGTTGTTAAACAATAAAATATAAACATACAATCATGAAAATTAGAGCGACAATTTTGGGTGTGGCCTTAGCTACTACCCTTGCATTTGCAGCAAAAACATCCTTTATGCATAATGAACCTACCGCAGCCGCTTCGCCTGTAAGTGTGCAAGCAAAATCTATCCACAGTTTTTCTATTCAAGGTATTGATGGTAAAAAAATTGATTTCTCAGCCTACAAAGGCAAGAAAATACTAGTAGTAAACACGGCAAGTATGTGTGGCTACACACCACAATACGAGGCTTTAGAGAATTTGTACAAAAAGCATAAAAATAAGTTGGTAATTGTAGGTTTTCCTACCGATAATTTCGGCGGTCAGGAATATGGTTCCGATGCTGAAACAGCTGCATTTTGCAAGAAAAACTACGGAGTTACCTTTCCATTAACTACCCGTGTAAACGTAAAAGGTGCCAATGCTACACCCATATTTAAGTTCTTAACTAGCAAAAGTGAAAATGGTGTTTTAGATGCCAACATCAGCTGGAATTTTTGCAAATTCATGCTAGATGAAAACGGAAATGTATTAGAGTTTTTCCCTAGCAAAGTAACACCCGATAGCGACGCTATAGCCAAGTATTTAAAATAGATACCTGCCACATTATCAGAATATTATGTGAAAAAATCCTCCAGCACTTGGGGGATTTTTTATGCGTATACAATCAATAAAAATTTACACTAACATTGCACCAAACACAGTAATACATGGAACATTTATTTACATCGGAAAGTATTGTGAGTTTTTTGGTATTGGTAATACTAGAGGTGGTTTTGGGTATAGATAATGTAATTTTTGTAAGCATTATTATGAGCCGTTTACCACAGGAGTTGCAGAAAAAGGCTCGTGTATTTTGGATGGTGACGGGTATTTTGGTACGTAGCATTTTGCTGTTTACCCTCAGCTGGTTACTAAGCCAAAAAGGTAAAAGTATTTTAGAAATTGGCGACAAGGGCTTTGATATTGCTAGCTTAGTAATGCTGGCAGGTGGTTTGTTTTTAATATACAAAACAGTGATGGAAATTCACCATAAGCTAGAAGGGGAAGAGGCCGATGCCAATGCAAGTGGCAAGCCAAAATTAAGTTTTAGCAAAGCCATTGTACAAATAATGTTGATAGATATGGTGTTTAGTTTTGATAGTATCATCACAGCGGGTGGTACTGCCAAACACTTGGAAATTATGGTAGCTGCGGTAGTAGTGGCCATGGCGGTAATGTTTTTATTTAGTCCAGCTATTGCGGCTTTCATTGCCAAACATCCTACCTTAAAAATGTTGGCATTAAGCTTTTTAGTAATGATTGGTTTGGTGTTATTGGTAGAAGGCTGGGATAGTGAAAAAGCCCACGATTTACACTTGAAAAACTATGTATACTTTGCTATGGCTTTTAGCTTTATTGTGGAAATGCTAAACATGCAACTGCGTAAAAAAACAAAACCTGTGGAGCTAAGAATGCCACAGTTAACCGAGGACGGCGAGAAAGTTTCTTAAAAAAATACAGAGTACTTTACAATGAATTGGCCATCGTTCCTAGTGAGGAAGATGGCCAATTTTGCTTGGTAAAATAATCTATTGAATAACCCACCTTTCAGTGAGCCTACTTGCACTTAATTGCTATGTACGGCTTCTACCACTAAGGCCGTTCCGCCACCGCCGCCATTACAAATTCCCGCCACACCTAGTTTGCCTTGGGTTTGGTTCAATAAATGCACTAGCGTAACTACAATACGGGCACCGCTACAGCCCAATGGATGACCTAAACTAACCGCACCACCACGTACATTGGTTTTAGCAGCATCAATACTTAATAGCTGCATATTGGCTAGGCCTACCACGCTAAAAGCTTCGTTCAGTTCAAAATAATCTACCTCGTCTATATTCACGCCAGCTTTAGCTAGTGCTTTGGGCACCGCCATAGAAGGAGCAATGGTAAAATCTTCTGGTTTTGTTTCGGCATCTGCGTAGCCTTTAATAATGGCTAATGGCTGTATACCCAATTGTTCAGCTTTAGCTTTGCTCATTAAAACTACGGCAGCAGCACCATCGTTCATAGTGCTAGCATTGGCGGCAGTTACGGTACCATCTTTGGTAAATGCAGGTTTTAAGCCGGCAATTTTATCAAACTTTACATTAAACGCTTCCTCATCTTTTGTATAAAGTATCGGGTCGCCTTTTTTCTGCGGAATTTCCACCGGTACTATTTCTGCAGCAAATAAACCATTGTTGGTAGCAGCCTGACTGCGAGTATAACTTTCTACCGCAAAAGCATCCTGTGCTTCTCTACTAATATTCATTTTTGTAGCTGTACCATCGGCCGCTACACCCATGGCATAGTTATGGTAAACATCGGTTAATCCATCCTTGGCCAGTCCGTCTAAAAACTGAAAATGGCCGTATTTCTGTCCCCATCGTTGGTTGGCATTGTAAAAAGGTACATTGCTCATGCTTTCCATTCCACCAGCTACTACTACATCGGCGTCGCCCAATAGTATAGCTTGGGCACCTTGTGTAATGGCTTTGATACCGCTAGCACATACTTTGTTTACTGTGGTACAAATTACCTCATCGGGCAGGCCGGCAAACTTGGCGGCTTGGCGTGCCGGTGCTTGGCCTACATTGGCCTGTAATACACAGCCCATCAGCACTTCGTTTACTTCGCTTGCGGCAATACCGGCTTTTTCTATGGCTCCTTTTATGGCTATGGCGCCTAACTGCGTGGCAGAAAAATCTTTTAAACTACCACCAAAACTGCCCATGGCAGTACGTACAGCGGCTACTATATACACTTGGTTTTGTGTGCTCATGTGTGGATGATTTTGTGGTGCAAATATATGCTTACAACTGTTAGTTTTTTAATTGTGGCATTTTACGGTTGTTAAAACGGGTTTGCTTCTATTTTTGTGCAAATGATTAAGCCCGAAGTAGTTCAGCAAATACAGCAGCGAATAGATATAATTGATGTATTGGGCGATTTTATAAAGCTCAAAAAAAGAGGTACCAATTATTTAGGGCTTTGTCCGTTCCATGGCGAACGTACACCTTCCTTCACGGTATCGCCGGTAAAGGAAATTTACAAGTGTTTTGGTTGTGGCAAAAGTGGCAATACCATTACCTTTTTAATGGAGCATGAAAAGTTTAGCTATGTAGAGGCTTTAAAATGGCTGGCTAAACGGTACGGTATAGAAATAGAAGAAGAGTTTGTAACCGATGAAGCACGGGAGCAATACCAGCAGGCGGAGAGTTTATATGTGGTAAACAAATTTGCCCAAACCTTTTATGCCCAGCAATTACTGGAAACTGAGGAGGGCATTAACATAGCCAAGAGTTATTTATTGGAACGTGGTTTTACCAACGATTTGATACAACAGTTTCAAGTAGGGTATTGCCCTACCAGTGGCAATGCCTTTGCTACCGCCGCTTTAGCCCAGCAGTTTAGTAAGGATATTTTACTAAAAACGGGCATGGTAGTAGAGCGAAATGGTAGCCTGGTAGATAACTATAGAGGTAGAATTATTTTTCCGGTTACGGGTGTAAATGGTAAAGTAATAGGCTTTGGTGCTAGGGTAATAGGTAAGGCCGATAAAGCCCCCAAATACATTAACACACCTGAAAATGAAGTATATGTAAAAAGTAAAATATTATACGGATTATTTCAGGCAAGGCAAGCCATAGATAAGGCCGATGAATGTTTGCTTGTAGAAGGCTACACCGATGTTACCGCCCTGCACGGTGCAGGTATAGAAAATGCCGTGGCTAGCGGTGGTACTAGTTTAACGGTAGACCAATTACGACTGATAAAAAAGTACACCGATAACCTAACCATAGTGTACGATGGCGATGCCGCAGGTGTAAAAGCAGCCTTGCGTGGCCTAGGCATGGCGCTGGAGGAACGCCTGAACGTAAGGCTAGTATTGATACCAGATAATGAAGACCCAGATAGCTACGTAAAAAAACTAGGTAAGGAAGCTTTTCAGCAGTTTATACAAACCCATAAAAAAGATATCATTCTTTTTCAGCTGGAAGTATTGCTAAAAGAGGCGGGGAACGATTTAGTAAAACGAAACGAAGTAGTAAACCAAGTAGCGGAAAGTATAAGTAAACTAAGCCAAGCAGAGGATTTTACCAAAATGCAGGGCTATGTAAAGCAGAGTGCGGTATTGCTAAAAGTAGAGGAAAGCGATTTACTAAACCTAGTTAATAAAATTAAGCGTGCCACTGCCCAAAAGGAGCAGAAAAAGCCTACACCAGCCCCCGATACCTTAGCAGATATTACTGCAGATACACCGGAAACAGAGGTGTTGAGCTTTTTGCAGGAAAATGAACCACAGCAGCGTAATATTATTCGGCTATTGTTGGAACACGGACAAGAACCTTGGGGCGACAATGCTAAAGTGGCCGATTATATATTTATGGAGCTAGATGATTTTGCGTTGGAAAGCGAAACACTAGATGCTATTTACCTTAAATACCGGGAGCTACACAGCCAACATTTACAGCCCGACACCAGACATTTTTTATACAATGAAGGCCCAGAAGTGGCTAAATTAGTAAGTGATATTACGGTTTTTGTGCATGAAGTTAGTAAGGGCTGGGAGCAATTGATGCCCACAAAAGACGATGCAAAACAGGCCCAGCTACAGCAGGATGTAGTGAGCAGTGTGCACCTCTATCGCTTGCGGATGATTAAAAAATTTATGAAGCAAACCTTTGTAGAAATTGAGCAGGAGCAAGATGAAAAATCGCTGAATGAAAAACTATTGTTATACACCGAGCTAAAAAAGCTGGAAAGAGAAAGCACCCAAATTTTAGGGTCGGTAATAGTAAAATAAAGGCTGGTTTGGTTATGATTGGTGGCTTAGTCTGGGTTCCGCGGCAGCCGGTGTTCTTCACCGACAACGAATATTAGTTGGGTTCCCCACTATCCGTAGTCTTCAGCGTAGCCGACTACGGATGTTTTATGATTGGTAGAGTCTGTGACTCGGGTTATCGGTATTATGGTTTATAGTATTTCCCGCCGTAGTTGGTTTTTTTTCATCCGCTA
>RDXK01000212.1 GCA_004292605.1 Bacteroidota bacterium | reverse complement strand
ACAATAATTTCAAAAACTTTGGTAGCAATAACAAGTCGTTTTCTACTCAATTATATACTGTAGGCACTAGGTTGGCCGTTAATCCTCGCATACAGTTATCGGCTTTTTACCAGTACAATAGTTTTGATGAACGTGGCCGCTGGAATATTCGGGGTAGTTGGGAGTTAGCTCCTTTAAGTTTTTTATACGTGGTGTTTAACGAAACCAATTTTCGCAACTCTGTGGTAGGTAACCAATCTACCATTAGCAAGCTTACCTACTTAAAGCAGTTTTAAGGGTAGTTATAGCTGAAAAAAATATGAATATTGATATGAAAAATCATTGCTCATTGTATAGTTCGAGTGTTGGGTTAGCTGTGGTGTTGGCTTTTGTTTTTATAGCGGCCTGTACTTCACCCAAAAACACCATAGGTAAACAATACCGTAGTTTAGAAAACGCCGAACAGCAAATGGCAGATACAATATTGCTAAATGCTTTACAGCAAGAGGCTTTGTATACTTTATTAGATACATTGAAACCAATGAGTAGTGTAAAAATGTATAAACTACCACTGCTAAGCAGCCAGAGCAGCCAACGCGACTCTGCCTTACGGGTATTACAGCAAGTACAAAAAGTAGCAAATGCACTGAGTAATAAAGAGGTAGTTTTTGTACTCAATCCGTTTGCCAGGGGAGATAGTATTTATAAATTATTTGAATTATATGTGGTAAGGGTAAAGCAGGCCTCGAAAAAAATTGCACAGTATGAGGCATTTTATAGTTCATTGGGTATACAGCCTTCCACTGCTGTGGAAACCTTATTAGCAGTTACCGAGTTTGAACAGCGTTACAGTCGCTGGCGTAGTTATGGTTATTTATTTGGCTACCCAGCACATGCGGTAGACTTTTTTGTAGAAGCTGGTAAAACACAGGATAGTGCTAAGAAATTTGTAACAAGAAACTTTTTCCAAATTCCTGTATACGTAGGTTCTAGCGGGCATTTTACTTATGCAATACCCAAGGATTATAATCCTAATGCCACCGATTCAGCTATTTACCATAAGGCCGTACAAACCCTAGACATGTTTAAAAAAATACGGCCAAAATACACTACACCATCTGGTGTAAAAGCTGTACAGCTTTGGCGGAAAAATGTTTCGTTCTAGGTATTTGAATGCGTATGCCATTCATCAATAATCTGGCGAATATTAGCAAACGTATTTTCTAAGCATTGCTGCTGCTGCGTAGCATTGGCCCAAATAATATCAGTAATATCTTCCTCGGTTTGTGGTATTAATGCTGGGCTGCCTGTACAGTGCATGGCATACCAGTGGGTAATTTTATCTACCTCTTGTTGTAAATAAGTATCAAAATACCTGTGGGTAGTAGTGCCTATTTTTTTCTGGATGGTAAGTGGTGCTACACCTGTTTCCTCTTGAACTTCTCGCAATGCACATTGTTCCAATGTTTCACCAGCATCTAATTTGCCCTTGGGTAAGTCCCAAAATCCACGACGAAAAATCCATAAAACTTCACCTGCTTCATTAGTTACCACACCGCCAGCCGCCTCCAGTATTGTTGCCATAGTACACAAACATATTTTTAGTAAAAGTAGGGTATGGGTTATATTCGCCACATGAACGCAAACGAAAAAATTGTTGCCGAGAAACTATTACAAGTAGGTGCTGTAAAGTTACAACCAGAACAGCCTTTTACTTGGGCCAGTGGCTGGAAAAGTCCGATATACTGCGATAACCGTACGGTACTTGGTTTTCCGTATGTGAGAGATTTTATAAAAAGCGAATTATGTAATGTGCTGTTTGAACAGTTTGGCGATGCTGCTTTACTAGCGGGAGTGGCCACAGCAGGTATAGCTTGGGGTGCTATGGCAGCCGACCAATTAAAACTTCCGTATGTATATGTTCGCCCAAAACCCAAGGAACACGGGCTTGGCAACCAAATAGAGGGCTATTACCAACAGGGCCAACCCGTGGTAGTGGTGGAAGATTTAGTGAGCACAGGAAAAAGCAGTTTGGAAGTGGTTCAAGTGCTACGCAATGCAGGCCTAGAGGTAGTAGGCATGGTGAGTATTTTTAACTACGGCTTTGATGTAGCAAAACAAAATTTTGAAGCAGCAGGCGTGCCGTTGGTTTCTTTAACCAACTATGCTGCTCTAATAACTTTAGCACAAGAAAAACAGTTGTTTAATGTAGCTACTGCCGAGGTTTTATTATCTTGGCAAAACAGTCCAAGCACTTGGGGTAAATAATATAAATATGAAAAAATTACTATATACGGTAGTTGCATTGGTGGGCTTTGCCTTACAAGCTACCAGTCAGGAGAAAAAAGCGGTTTGGGCTACCATAGCTGTACCGCAGGTGGTGTGCTATGAGTGTAAGGAGCGTTTAGATAGCTATTTACAGCGTGAGAAAGGTGGAGAAGGCGATGCTGGTATTATTCAGTTTAAAATAAACCAAGCAGCGGGTAATATACGGGTACAATACTACCCGGGAAGAATTGATTTAAACTATATTCAAACAGCTATTGCCAATGCCGGTTTTGATGCCGATACGTTGAAGGCCGAGCCCACAGCCTATAAAGCATTGCCACCTAAATGTAAGCGTAAAGCCGACGGTGGTGGGCCGCAAAAAGGCGACCCTTGTAAAATGGGGCCAATGGATAAGCGTAGGTAATACTGTGGCAGTTTAACAGTACACCAAGAACCATGAACCTAAATTTATTTACTTAGCTTGATAAATTTTGGAATTGCTTAGGCCCAAACGCTTAAAAAAGTAACCAAAACTTACGCCTAATACGCCAAAACCGTATTCCATACTTCGTTTAAAATTGATACTGCTAGCTTCATCAAAATATTTGGTAGGGCAAGTAACTTCGGCAATTTCGTAGCCTTTGTCAAAAATTTGGGCAATCATTTGATTATCGAATACAAAATCGTCGCTATTAGCTTGGTAATTAATACTTCGCAAAACCTCCGCCGAAAATGCCCTGTAGCCAGTATGGTACTCAGATAATTTCTGGTTCATTAGCACATTTTGGGTGAACGTAAGTGCCCTATTAGCAATGTATTTGTACATAGGCATGCCGCCCTTTAACGCACCTTTTCCCAGTATTCTGCTTCCAAAAACTACATGGTATAAATCGTTCGCAATAATGCTACACATAGCTAGTATTAGCTTGGGTGTATACTGATAATCCGGGTGCAGCATCACTACAATATCAGCATTTAATTCTAAAGCCTTATCGTAGCAAGATTTTTGGTTGCCGCCATAACCTCTATTATTGGTATGGGCCACAATGTGTTGTATACCAATTCTTTTGGCTTCCTCAATAGTATTATCCGGACTTTTATCGTCTACTAAAATCACATCATCTACAATGGAAAAAGGAATTTCATTATAGGTTTGTTGTAATGTTTTGGCTGCCTTGTAAGCAGGTAACACTATCACTACTTTTTTTCCTTCCAACATACAAATTCTTTTAAAGTTTATTGCGTTTAGGTTTGGGTGTATTACGGGCTACTTTTTCTTTTTTCACCGTTTTTTCTCGGGTAGGGCGTGCCTGTATGGCACCTGCTTCCTGCACCAATTCAAAATCTATTTGACGTTTATCTAAATTGGTTTGTACCACTTGCACGGTTACTTTGTCGCCCATTCGGTAGGTTTTACCACTATGTTTACCTACCAAGGCAAAATCGCTTTCTATCAATAAAAATTCATCGTTTTTATTCAGTGTTACTAGGCTTATCATGCCTTCGCATTTGTGAGCCACGGTTTCTGCCCAAAAACCATGCTGACTAACACCGGTAATTACTGCCTCAAACTCATCGCCTACAAATTGCTGCATATACTGCACTTGCTTGTATTTATTGGCGGCACGCTCTGTTTCCATGGCGGCACGTTCCCGCTCGCTAGTGTGTTTACACTTTTCTTCTAGCTTTTTATCTATCAATGGGTTGCCTTCTAAAATAGATTGAATGATCCTATGCACCTGCACATCGGGGTACCTACGTATGGGCGATGTAAAGTGGCAATAATGTTCGAAGGCTAGGCCGTAGTGCCCAATATTTTGGGTGGTGTACACGGCTTTGGCCATAGTGCGTATGCCCAACTGTTCTAGCACTTGCTGTTCTGGCTTACCCTTAGCATCTAGCACCAGTTTATTAAAACTAGCGGCTATTTTCTCAGGTGTATCGGTATGGAAAATATAGCCATACTTACGGGCAAAAGCTATAAACGGATCCAATTTTTTTTCATCGGGTAAATCGTGAACTCGGTATGGGAATGGTATGGGTTTACCTTGGTGTAATTTTTCAAACACAAACTTGGCTACGGTTTTATTGGCCAATAGCATGAACTCTTCTATCAGTTGATGACTTTGTTTGCTCTCCTTCACTACTACTCCTAAGGGGTTGCCATCGGCATCTAATTGAAAACGCACTTCTCTGGAAGAAAAATTAATAGCCCCACTTTCAAAACGCTTGCTGCGTAAGGTTTGGGCTAGGTTATTGAGTAGCAAAATTTCATCGGCATACTCACCTTTTTCTGTTTCAATAATTTCTTGTACATCTTCGTAAGTAAAGCGATGATCGGAGTGGGTAACGGTTTTACCTATCCAAGTATTCATAATTTCTGCATGTGCGTTCATGGTAAATATCGCAGAAAATGTGTATTTATCTTCATTTGGCCTTAGCGAGCATAAAACGTTGGATATTTCTTCCGGCAGCATGGGGTTTACCCTATCGGGCAAATACACCGATGTAGAACGTTCGTATGCTTCCGCATCTAAGGCGGTATTGGGTGTTACAAAATGACTTACATCTGCAATATGAACCCCAATTTCTATCTGGTTATTTTTCAGGAATTGGATACTAATTGCATCATCAAAATCTTTAGCATCATGTGGGTCGATAGTAAAGGTGAGGAGCTTTCTACAGTCTTTTCTTTTACGCAATTCTTCCGCTGTAATAGCATCGGATAAGCGAGCAGCTTCTTCCATAGCATCGTCGGAAAATTGCAAGGCAAAACCGCTTTCTAAAATCAGTCTTTTCATGGCCAAGCCATGTACATTTTCATTGGTAATTACTTCTAAAACTCGGCCTACTGGTTTTTTTTCGTCGCTGCCCCATTGTACCAATTCCACCATTACCAATTCGCCGTCTTTAGCACCGTTCAAATTTTCTAACGGCACATAAAAGTGGGGGATAGGCTTTTCATATTTTGGAATAAAAAAGGCAAAATGTTTACTCATTTGAATAGTGCCTATAAAGCTGGTTTGCTTCCTATGTACTACTTCTGTAATTCTACCTTCTTTACGCCCAGATATAATATTTTCCTTAATTATTTTTACTCGAACGGTATCGCCATGTAAGGCGTTTAATTGATCGTGTTGGCGTACCAATACATCGCCACTTTCCATTACTACGTAGCCAATACCCGATTTGGCAATATCTAGTGTGCCGGTCGATAAACTGGCATGGTTAGCCTGTGAGCTATGTTTTTTCTTTGTATTTTTTTTTGTGTTTTTCTGTCCCATTATGGTGTTGTGTAATTTTTAATAAATGTGCTTATTTGTTGTTCAAAGGCGTTAGCTGTGCCAAACATAAATTCATGTTGTACAGGAAGTACGTACATAGGAATATTTTGTAATACATCCGCAAATTTTTCTAGCCTTACGGCGTCTTTTTGTGTAGTAAGAATGTATTTTTTAGGTGCATCTAATTCAGCTAATTTTTTTTGTATTTGTTCTACATCGTCGATGGAGAATATGTGATGATCTTTAAAACTTTGGAAATAATAGGTATGAGCATGCTGCTGTACATATTGCTGCAAAGGCTTGGGGTTTGCAATACCGCAAACTACCAACACTTCATCATCGGCAGTAATGGTACGTTCCTGCTTGGTGGTAATATGGTACGGGGTGCCATACTGTAAACAAGTAAAATACACTGTTTGGTGTGTTTGTGGCTGTAACTGTTCCGTAATTTTTCGGCGTTCGGCTTCGCTTAATGTGGGCGGACACTTGGTGACAATAATAATATCGGCCCTTTTGGCCGATTGCTTACTATCTCTTAAATCGCCGGTGGGCAAAAAAAAGTCGTTGATGTACAAGTTTTGGTACTCAGTTAATAAAATATTTAAACCAGCTTGTACCCATCTATGCTGAAAAGCATCATCTAATACCACTACTTGGGTATTGGGTTTATCCTGCAATAATTGAGGGATGGCTACCAATCGTTCTTCGCCTACAGCTACTGCCACATCTGGGAACTGTTGGTGAAAAAGCATGGGTTCATCGCCTATTTCTATGGCGGTACTTTCTGCATTGGCCAATACATAGCCCTTGGTTTTTCGTTTATAGCCACGGCTGAGTGTAGCTACTTCAAAATGCGGCTGTAATAAATGTAGTAGGTAAAGCACCATCGGACTTTTACCCGTGCCACCCACCGCAATATTGCCCACGTTAATGATGGGGATGCCAAAAGTGGCCGACTTCAGTATTTTTTTATCGAATAATTTATTACGAACCCATACCAGCATGCCATACAGCAGGGCTAAGGGTATCAACACTATGCGAAATGAGGTAAGAAAAAATGCGTTTATATTCATACTAATTACCTTGTGCGGTAAAAATTTTTGTAGGTGTAATAATGTAGTCTACGGCAATATCCCAATCGTTTACGGGTATCCTGTTTACTAGGGGTTCAAAATACTGAAATGCTATTATTACAGTGTTATGGGTAGTATGGGCCAAAAATCTATCGTAGTAGCCTTTTCCGAATCCAATACGGTTTCCCCCCATATCGCAAACAATGCAAGGTACAAATACTATGTCAATATCGGCTGCACTAATTCGTTCGCCCTGTTTTGGCTCGTAAATTCCAAAGCTATTGGTATGGTAAACTGTATCGGCATTGGTGGCCATCATCTCCATAGTATCGCCTGAAACTACGGGGAAACAAAGCGTGGCTTGTGGGTAAGCATGCCGGCAATAGCCATTAAAAATATGCATATTGGGTTCATTGGCTTTACCCAAAGGCCAATAGGTGGCAATAAACTGTGGGTCGCCCAAATGCAAGTTTTGCAGTTGTAAAAGCAGCAAATCATCTAACCTAAGTTTTTCTTTGCTAGGTATGTTTTGCCGTTTTTCCTTGTACAGCTGTCTTATTTCATTCTTCGTCATTGCCAAGGCACATTTTTAACAGTTGGGGGCGTAGTTGATCAGCGGTTTGGTGTATAAATGCTTGATTTAACTCTTCCGAATAAGGAATTGTTCCTAGGCTTGGTAATTGAGTCCATCGGCATATATCGGCTTCATAATCTATATAACGCTCATCGTTAAAAAGCCATCCTATTACATCCAATCCGTGTTGTTTACACACTTGTGCGGTTAATAAGGAGTGGTTGATAGAGCCGAGATAATTTCTACTCACTAAAATCACCCTTGCGTTAAGGGCTTTGATTATATCTACTACAAACTCTTCAGAATTAACGGGAACCAACAGTCCACCAGCACCTTCAATTACTAAGGGCTGCTGGGGTTTGGGTAATTGTTCTACCAGCTTATGAATGTCAATATCAATGTTTTCTTGTGCGGCAGCCCAATGCGGTGACGTGGCCGCTACCAATTTGTATACTTCCGGGTAAAAAACGGAGTTGCTATTGGTGACTAATTTTTTTACGGTTTCCGAATCGGTACCTTGCTCAAAACCAGCCTGTATGGGTTTCCAGTAATGGGCTTGCAATGCCTGCACCACCACGGCACTGGCCACGGTTTTACCTACATCTGTTCCAATACCTGTAATAAAAAT
>RDXK01000026.1 GCA_004292605.1 Bacteroidota bacterium | reverse complement strand
TTTGAAAAGCGGTCGGTCTGCCAAACGGTAGGAGCAAACAAGAAACGTACGTAACATACAGCTAAATCGTCTGCCCACACTTGCACAAAACCTCGTGTTGTGCGTTCGGCATTCTTTAATGTATTGTAGATATCACGTCTAACAATAATCATCGATGGAATCTTCACCTGTCCATTCCAGCCCTTGTACAAGTATGAATTGTTTTTCTGCACCATTTTTTTGGAAATAAGTACCAAGACTGGTATGCACAAATAATTCGTTTTCGTAAGTTACTTGCAATAAAGACCAGGGCTTAGTTGAGCCACCTTCATTGAACTCACACATAACCCACAAAGTATTTTTGTCGTGAGATATTGCAAAATTTATAGCGATTGATTTTGCATATTGGCTCACGCAGAATAGTTCTCCAATCTTTATGTTTTTTGAATAATCAGCAATAGGGTTATTGGTGTTGTCTTGCGGACAACAAATAAATTCGGTCGGAGTATTCCAGTCTTGCTGTACTGCATTTAGAGTTAGGGATGTTGAAAATTCTGATACTGCTTTCTCAGTTTGTATCTTTCGTAAGCTCCGATTGAAAATCCATTCTCCTATTGAACCTCCTTTTACCTGTTTGTCACTTTTTGCCCAAGCCAATAGTCTTTCTTTACTTTCTTGTGCCTCTTGAGCAGTGACAGCACACATCCATTTGTACTTTGGTTCTTGAAATTTGTCTTTAAATTTTGAAGGGTCGGCAAGAAATGCTTCAATACTTCCACAAACAAGTTCAATACGTCTTGCTGTGATTGGGTTAAGTAAAATGTTTTCCAATCGTGTTACCCATCTAAGATTTTCTGGTCGATTATTTTGTTTGTTTGTGTCAATATGGTCAACAACATGTTCTTTCGTTGGCGGTACTCCGTGAAACGCAGTTGCAACTATTCTATGAATACGGACTGAAGCAATTTCTAAATAACCTGTCTTGTTGTTTGGCTTTCCAAAAGTCCAATTATTGTCGGTTTGTCGTGGTCGTTTGCTATCCACCGGATAGCGTAACACCGCTCCATTGTCACGAACAGAATAATTTTCATTTTTATAAGCACATTGTGTTTGATGTTTATAGTCTTCTACACTAACATTCATTTTAAACGGTATTGGTTTTATGCTGACGCACAACGAATTGGGCTTTGTGCAGGTGTGTGGGCCAGCATTCCGTCAGCCCGCAACGTTAAGCCAAATGCGAAGGAATATTTGTCAATTTAAGTAAAATGTTCGAAAAGCGGTCGGTCTGCCAAACGGTAGGAACAAACAAGAAATGGACGTAACATACAACTTACTCGTCTGCCCACACTTGCACAAAACCTCGTGTTAGCGGCTGCCCAATTTTGTCAAGTTGCTTTAATCTGTTCAAAATACTTCATGACACTTATTTCG
>RDXK01000211.1 GCA_004292605.1 Bacteroidota bacterium | reverse complement strand
AGATGATATTAGTCCTGCATTCCCCACTACATACCAAATAGTTAACACAAGTACCATTCGGTTAACTGCCAGTACGGCAAATCCACTTGCGGCTAGTAGACAGTACGTTTGCGAGGTGGATACTACCACCTTATTTAATTCACCCATAAAGCGAACATTTACACAAGCTAGTGCAGGTGGTGTGGTAGAGTTTGCTACTACCATGGCCTGGCAGGATAGTACTGTATATTATTGGCGGGTGGCACCATCGGTTACCACGGGCCTTCCACGCTGGAACAATAGCAGTTTTGTGTATATGGCGGTAACTACCACAGGTAGCAATCAATCGCATTTTTACCAGCATTTACAATCCGATCGTGAACGGATAACATTAGATTCTGGCACAAGGCGTTGGCGATTTGTAGACCGTCAAAATTTTCTACAAGTTACACACTCTGTTTTTGGAACAAGTGGACAGGAACCAAGCGATTTTCAGGTGGTGATTAACGGTAGAATAATGACTCAAAGTGCATGCGTAGGACGGTCGATTATTGTAAACGTATACGATCCTGTTTCCCTACGGCCGTATTATAACCAAGCAGTACCTTCTACTACACCGTCGGGTAGTTTTGGCGGTTATTTAGGTAGTGGAATGCCGTGCCAATACATTGGTACCAATACCAATTTTGAATGGAATTTTCAGGATACAGCTGGGCGGCGACGAATTAGAGATTTTTTAGATTGGATTCCACAAGGGGCTTTGGTAACCGTTCGGTTAATATTAGATCAACCATTCAATACCAATGCTTGGGCGAATATTTGGCAGGCCGATGAACAAGTATATGGTGCTGGCAATACCATGTACCACCGTTTGAAAGCCGCAGGTTTTAGCGATATAGATAGCTTTAACCGCCCCCGTACTTTTATTTTTACTTATAAAAAAGGCGATGCACTTTCCTACACACCGCAGTTTAAATTTTCCGATGGGTTGTTTGATAAAGTTATCATTGGTAAAAATGTAAACTCGCCAGATTCCTTGGGTACCATTACCTCTCCGCTGTTTGGCAGGGCCACCGCATTTAAACGTGTGCAATGGCGTGGTTTTAGCACTGAGGTAAATGGCGATAGACCCACGGTAGATATTATTGGCGTTCAAGAAACTGGTACGGAACAAGTGCTGCGTACACTGACTTTAGCGGAACAAGATGTGGATATTACTGGGCTGGTAAATACGGCCACTTACCCCTTTGTGAAATTAAGATTGACCAACCGAGATAGTATTCATTTTACGCCGTACCAATTAACACAGTGGCGAGTGTTGTTTGATGCTGCTCCGGAAGGGGCTTTGGCTGGAAATGTGTTTTTAAATATTCCAGATAGTGTGCAGTTGGGCCAGCCGTTTACGGCACAAATTGCTTTTAAAAATATTAGTGCCACCCCATTTGCCGATAGCATTACTGTGGCTGCTAGTTTTACCGATAGAAGCAACACTACCCAAGCCTTACCCAATGTGCGTATCAAGCGTTTGCTACCTGGCGATACTGCCATGGTACGTGTGCCCATAAACACGGCCACACTGCAAGGCACCAATACATTAAATATTCGAGTGAACCCAAATAGAGTATTGCCTGAGCAAAGTTTAACCAATAACTTTTTGTTCAAAACCTTTGGGGTGGGTGGCGATAATGCTAGGCCTAATTTAGATGTAACCTTTGATGGTGTCCGAATTTTGAACAACGATATTGTAGCCGCCAAACCATTAATAGTAGCCAAGTTAACCGATGAAAATAGGTTTATGTTATTGAACGATACTAGTTTGGTAACAGTGCAAGTAAGGTATCCTAACAATAGTTTACGTCGCTTTGGTTTTGGTACCGATACATTGCGGTTTATCCCGGCCGTTCAAGGCACCAATAATGCTGCCACCATAGAGTTTTCTCCAGCATTTTTAGAGGATGGCGATTATATTTTGTACGTAAAAGGGAAGGATAGAAGCGGCAACGTTTCTGGCAGTATTGATTATAGCGTGAGTTTTAAGGTTATTAATAAACCGATGATTACCAATGTATTCAATTACCCCAATCCGTTTACTACCAGTACCGCGTTTGTATTTACCCTTACCGGTGCCGAAGTGCCGCAAAATTTACGCATTCAAATACTTACCATCACGGGTAAAATAGTAAAAGAAATTACCAAGGAGGAGCTAGGCCCTATACAAATTGGCCGAAACATTACCGAGTACAAATGGGATGGAACCGATATGTTCGGTCAGCCCTTAGGCAATGGCGTATACCTATATCGTGTAATTACCAACCAAAACGGTAGAAGTTTAGATAAATTTGCCACGCAGGATGCTAACGGCAACGTTACCAATACCGATCAATATTTTAAACAAGGGTACGGAAAAATGTACCTAATGCGATAATAACATGGGAATAGGAACAAGGGTTTTGAATGGTTTGATAGATACCATTCTGGTGTTTATTTTGGCATTTATTTTATACAAATGGTATAGCTTTTACGTGTTTTACTACCGCTGGTATGGCCGCCCATTTTACATATTTTTTTACCTCAGTATGTTTCTATACTACTTTGTGGCAGAATTAGCTTTTGGCCGTACCGTGGGCAAATTGGTAACCTTAACGCAAGTAGTAAATAAGCAGGGTGGTAGTGCAAGTTTTCTTCAAATTTTGGCTCGTAGTATACTTCGGTTAACCCTTATTTACCCGTTTAGTATACCGTTTCTGCAAATGCCGCTTCACGATTATCTTACTAAAACTAGGTTAAAGGAGGTGTAAGCATTTCCGCCAATACCATTGTTTGTGCGTACTTTTGCAGCCGTAAAAACGAATTTTTATGGGCAAAATAGCCATCAATATAGCCACCGGCAGTTTACAAAAAGAGGAAATAATTGTAGGGATCGATTTAGGTACCACCAATAGTTTAGTGGCTATCATGCACCCCGAATCGAAAAAAGCAGTGGCTTTACGGGAGCATAACAGCA
This sequence comes from Bacteroidota bacterium, assembly GCA_004292605.1. GTDB lineage: Bacteria > Bacteroidota > Bacteroidia > Chitinophagales > Chitinophagaceae > UBA10646. The sequence continues at coordinate 4,892 of RDXK01000211.1, read as the reverse complement.
GTAGTTTGGTTCCTAGCATTATTCATTTCACGGAGCAGGGCACCGTAGTAGTAGGCGATGCTGCTAAGGAAAAATTAGCTAGCCATCCGGCAAGTACTATTTATAGCGTAAAACGATTGATGGGTAAGGCTTACAACGATTTGCAAAAAAATAAAACATCGTACCAAATTATTGATACCAATACCGATTCCCTTGTTCGAGTGGCCATCGGCGGAAAAAGTTATAACCCAGTGGAATTGTCCGCCGAAATTTTAAAGGAACTCAAAACACGTGCAGAGCATATTTTAAAAATGCCCGTGGCAAAAGCCGTAATTACGGTTCCCGCTTATTTTAACGATACCCAACGCCAAGCTACCAGAGATGCAGGTAAAATGGCCGGACTAGATGTACTTAGAATTATCAACGAACCTACCGCCGCTTGTATGGCCTACGGCATAGGCGTAAACAATGCCGAGCCACAGGTAGTAGCCGTGTACGATTTGGGTGGCGGAACTTTTGATGTATCTATTGTACAGCTACAGCAAGGTATTTTTGAGGTACTAAGCACCCACGGAAACACTTATTTAGGTGGCGACGATTTTGATAACGCCATTGTACAATATTGGCTCACAAAACATCCTACATTACAAGCCTCGCAGGAGCTACGTTTATGGGCCATTGAAGCAAAAAAACAATTAAGCAGCAGCACTAATTTTGAGCAACCTTTTCAGGATGTATTGCTGCAACTTAGTATAGAAGATTTTAATCAATTAATACAACCCTTGGTAAATGAAACATTGCAAAGTTGCCAAAGTGCATTGACGGATGCCGGGTTAACCATTGCCGATGTAAACACCGTACTCATGGTAGGTGGAAGCACCCGTGTACCCTTGGTGAAACAGCAAGTAGCTCAATTTTTCGAAAAGGCCGTTAATGATTCTGTAAACCCTGATGAGGTTGTGGCCTTAGGTGCTGCTATACAAGCCGATATTTTAGCGGGCAATACCAAGGATGTATTGTTGCTAGATGTAACCCCGCTAAGTTTAGGTATAGAAACCATGGGTGGTTTAATGGATGTGTTGATACCTAGAAATAGCAAGATTCCTACCAAAGCAGGAAGGCAATACACTACTTCGAAAGACGGTCAATCGGGCATCATTATTTCCGTATACCAAGGCGAGAGAGATTTGGTACAGCATAACCGAAAACTAGCTGAGTTTACCTTAAAAGGTATACCTGCCATGCCTGCGGGTTTACCCAAAGTGGAAGTAAGTTTTTTGATTAATGCCGATGGCATTTTACAAGTAGCCGCTAAAGAACTGAGAAGTGGTGTGCAAACCCAAATAGAAGTAAAACCACAATACGGAATTACCGATGCCGATGTGGAAGCCATGCTGCTAAGTAGTTTGGAAAATGCGGAGGCCGATATAAAAGCAAGAGCGTTGGTAGAAGCCCAAACCGAGGGGGAACAATTGCTACAAACCACCGAGGCATTTCTTTCAAAAAACAGTGGCTTACTTACCCAAGCAGAATTGCTGAGTACAGCAGCCGCCATGCAAGCTTTACAACTATCGCTTACTATGACGGATAAAGATTTAATTCATGCTAAAATGGATGAATTGAACGAAATTTCACGTCCGTTTGCAGAACGTGTGATGGATGTTGCTATCAGCACCGCTATGAAGGGAACAAAAATTTAAGGTAGCACTTTTATTTCTGCAATACCGTAGTAGCGGGCCAGCACCTGCCTACTGTATTCCGTATTCATATCATCGTACAAAAAAAGTAGGGGACTAGGGTGTAGCATCCAATCTTTAAAAGTACTGCGTACAGGTGGCTGTGTTTGTAAATAGCCGGCCAATGCGGTGCCAAACGCTGGGAAGAAAGCCTCTGCCACTTGTAGTTTACCTTGTAGGGTAAGTTGTTGTTCTCGCTTCGCCAAAACCCTATGCTGTGTGGGTGCCACCACGGCGGTACGCACTAATAAACCGCTATTGTGGTTGCAAATAAAAGTAATGGCTAACCCTAGCACCATCATATTTACATACAGCGGATTTTTAAATACGTTTTTGATGTGGATGTTGGAAATACTAAAGCTAATAATGGTTAAATAAGCCACACTATTTAGCAAGGAAAATTGCACCATTAAATTGGTGGCACGTTCCGGAAAACTGCCGTTTCCAAAATAGCAAAGTGGTATATAGGCTAGCCAAATGCTTCCTACACAGTACACCACACCTGATATTTTTTTGCTATTTAATAAGTGCAGCCATTTTCTATCTTTCAATCGCTCTTTTAGTGGCCAGCTAGCACTGGGAATAAGTGCCGCCAGCAGCCAAAAACTAGGCGTTTTAAACAGGTGCCAAAATGTGTAAGCCGTACGTGCCGTGGCAAAGGCAATGGTTTGGCCCACGCTAGCCCTCGGCAAACCTTCCGAGCGTACAGAATTGCCTGGTGCTAAATACGTTATAGCCAGCGACCCTATATAAATTACCGAAATAAAAGCTATCACACTCATTAGTTCATTGGCCCTGTCTCTCACCATAAAATACATCGCCAAGTATACCACACCCGCAATCATGGCAGCGGTTTCGCTACTGCCCACCAATGCAATGATGGTACTACTTAATAAAAGGGTGTATACCCATTTCAAAATACCAATTCGCTCATTAAAAATGGCAATGGTAAATGTTAGCGCTAGCATAAATAAAATCATCCCGGTTTGGTAAGTAATGCTACTGCTAAACCAGTAAAACGCAGTACCAACCTCCGGCAGGCAACTGTATTGTACACAAAACACGGTGGTTGCTATTAATAGTTTTTGCCACCAAGGATACCTTCGGGAGAAATAGTGAATAGTTACACTACGTATTAAATAATAATTCGCACCTATTTGTGCAGCTATCAATAACCAAGTATGTAGCCAATAATGGTGCAATAGAAAACTGTTTTTGGCAAATAGCCACGCCAAGGTGATGGAGGTATATCGGCCACCCCATGAGTGGTAAATATGTTCAAAATAGGCGGGGTAGCTTCCTTTTTTGGCTACATCGTACAAGGCTATATAATCGTCGGTATGGGCATGGTTGTAAAACGCCAAAATGCCGAGTGTACTTACTATTGCTAGTACCGTACAGGCCAGTATAATTCTACTAAATACAATATTGTGTGCTAAAGGGTAAGGCATTGCTATTTATTTCAATTGCTGAAAACGCTGAATATATTTTCCTACCATATCAAATTCAATATTCACGGGGGTGCCTACTTCCAAAAATTGTATGGTGGTGTGCTCGTACGTGTAGGGAATAATGGCCACGGTAAAGGTGGTATTGGTTACATTAAACACCGTTAAGCTAGTGCCATTGAGGGCTATGGAACCTTTTTCTATTACCAAAGCGGCAAATTTTTCTGGAAAGGAAATGGTGTATTCCCAGCTGCCATCCTTTACTATTACAGCCTCACAAGTGCCCACAGTATCTACATGGCCTTGTACAAAATGCCCATCTAGCCGACTATGCGGCAGCAAGCATCTTTCAATATTTACTGCGGTATTGGGTTTCCAAGTGTGTAGGTTTGTTTTCACCAGCGTTTCTTCAATGGCGGTAACTTGGTACTCCTGTTGGTTCACTTTTTCTACGGTAAGGCACACACCATTGTGGCTCACACTTTGATCTACTTTAAACTCTGTGGCCAAAGCACAGCTGAGGGTAAAAGTTTTATTGGTACCGTTAGTTTGTACTTGTAGCACGGTAGCCATGGTTTCTATAATTCCAGTAAACATGCTTTTAATTGTTTTGTAAACATACAATTTGGCTATTTAAATTCAACGCATATCTTTGCAATCCTAAAAACTACCAAAGGAGGTATATTATTTATGCTAATTATTGACTCAAAAGATTGCGAGAACATTGACAAGGCTCTGAAAAAGTATAAGAAGAAGTTTGAAAAGAGTAAAACTTTATTACAGTTAAGAAGCCGCCAAACGTTTACCAAACCATCGGTATTGCGTCGTCAGGAAGTGTTGAAAGCAATCTACAAGCAACAAATAGCAAGTGGAAAAATTGAATTATAGTTCAACTTTTCAATAACTTTAATCCCCACAGCCATGTGGGGATTTTTTATGTTAGTATACCAACCATTTTTAGACAATTTTTCAGCCTATTTGCAGTTCCAAAAACGCAGTTCGGTACATACTTACACGGCTTACACCAACGATTTACAACAGTTTTTTGCTTTTCTTGAAAGTCAGTACCAGTCGCCACCCATTCCTCAAATTACACCTAGTATTATCCGTAGCTGGTTGGCCGAGTTAAAGCAGGATAAAATGGGTGCTAAAACCATTCATCGAAAAGTTTCTACGCTACGTTCTTTTTTCAAATATTTGCTACGGCAGTCGGTTATTACTACATCGCCCATGCAAACCATTGTTACACCTAAAATTCCGAAACGTATTACACAGTATGTAGAGGAGGCAGATGTACACACCTTATTGGCTAAATACCAGCATTGCACCACCTGGGAGCAGCAGCTGGAACAGCTTATTTTTACTATGTTTTACCAATGCGGAATTCGATTGAGCGAACTGGTAGAATTACGGTGGCAGCAAGTGTTTTTTGCACAGCAGCAAATAAAAGTGTTGGGTAAAGGAAATAAGGAACGTATTATTCCCATATCTACTGAATTGGCCCAGCTTTTAAACGCTTGGTTACAACAGCAAAAAAAGGAATTGGCCGAGGTAAATTATGTTTTCTGCTTTCAAAATGGTACCCGTGTATATAGCCGTTGGGTATACACGCATGTACACAAGGCTTTGAGCGAAGTTACCACTATAAAAAAACGAAGTCCACACGTATTACGGCACAGTTTTGCTACACATTTAAGTGCCAATGGTGCTCCGCTTAACGCCGTAAAGG
>RDXK01000210.1 GCA_004292605.1 Bacteroidota bacterium | reverse complement strand
GTGGTTAATGTAACAGAGCCAATGGAGCCAACATCGATTCGGCCGGCAATGGTTATAGGATTACCACTGATGGTACTATTGGCCCTAATATTTACCACACCTGTTCCCACTATTCCATTACCATTATTTACAATATTTCCGTTGGTGGTAACCACAATATTGTTGGTATTTAATGAAAAAGAATTATTAATTATTAACGATTTACAAGAAAACGATGTAGGAGCAGTATTGCCTGCTATAACAGCATCCACATTAACAGCAGGAACCGCATTACTCCATGTAGTACCGTTCCATGTGGTGGTGGTAACGGGAACAAAATCGTACACCACAGTAAAGCTTCCAAATACCTCATTTCCTCCTTGCCGTCTAAAAGCGATGGTACTACCACTAGTTCTAGTAATAAGTACCCTATTGGCATTGGTACCAGTACTGGAAGCCAAGGCAATAGACGAAACAGTAGCTCCATTTAAAAAAACCAAATCAAAGTCCAAAGCCCAACTTGACGCACCTGATGAGGTAAATGAAATTTTATTGGTAGTTGTGTTAATAGCTATCACTAAATCGTTACTACCACCGCTTAAATCGAGTGTATTATTACCACTTACCAACACATTGTTTGGAAAAAATATTTCAGTAGGGTTACCAGCGTCGGTAATGTTATAGGATATACCCGCAAATTGTGCATTTACCATGGTTACTTGTGCTAAAAATGCTACAACTATGGTGCTAAAACACCTTCTCAATTGTCGATGCTGATTAGTGGCTTTCAACAAAAAAAGGGCAGCTGTTTTGTAAAATTTATGGTGCATAAAAATCGCGTTATGAATGTTGTTTACTTGGCTACTTACTTCAAAAAAGATGATCGTCTTGTATTCGTTAGGGAAGTTATGTACACCAGTAACGGGGATACGAGAATTTGTTGCCAACGCCCCTATTCACTGCTGCAAAGCCAGAAAATATTGCCGCGAAATTTTCCATCAACTACCGGCAATACCCGTAATTTTATTTTGAAACATAAACTGCGGTGAATAATATTTCGGTTTTAATAGTAGAAGACGAACCCATTTGGTTAAAAAAGCTAGAGCTTACGTTAGATGAAATTGGCTGTACTATTGCCGCCAGTTTTTCCGATGTGGCAGAAGCCATAACGCAACTAGATAAACTAAGTTTTGATATCGCTTTACTAGATATAAGAATGAACGGCGTTAACGCCGGCATCAGTATTGGTAAGATGATTCATAAGCTTTACAACAAACCTTTTATTTTTATTACCAGTGGCAACGATAAAGAAACGGTGGAAGAAGCCATAGCGGCTAAACCTTCGGCATTTCTTATGAAACCGGTTAACGATTATTCCTTATATGCTGCTATACAATTGGCCCTTCAAAACCATGCACTTAACACACCTGCAGCCAGTTTAACCGAACAAAATAACCATGAACATTTTTTTGTAAAAACTGGGAATGGTTATAAAAAAATATCTTGGAGCCATGTAGTGGCCCTGGCCGTGGAAGACAGATATACCAAGGTAATTACGCAAAATGTACAAGATATTTTATTAATAGGTAGTAGGTTGGCAAAAACCATCCAAGTTATTTTACCCAAGCATTTACAACCCGCATTTGTACAAATTAGTCGCACTCATTTTATAAATATTCAGCATATACAACAACTAAAAGAGCACACCATTTACACAGCACATCAAAGTTTTATAGTAAGCGATAATTTCCTCCAAAATTTAAAACATTCCTTACCTATCATTTAGGTATATCTAGGTTTTATGTATTAATAGGTAGTTGTATGTAAAAAGTAGTACCTACTTGTTCTGTACTAGTGGCGGTTAATGTACCTCCATGGCTTTCTACAATTTGCTTACAAATTGGCAGCCCTAAACCAAAGCTTTTTTCGCCCATAGTACCCGCACGCACTAAGGTTGGTTCCTCGCTAAACAATTGGCTAAGTTGGCTACCACTCATACCTATTCCTTCATCCTTCACCGTTAAAATGATGGTGCTTGCTCCGGCTTCCATACCTACCCAAATAGTTGCTTGCCTATGGCTAAACTTAATAGCATTGGTTAATAAATTAATCAATACTCGCTCCATCTTCTCTGCATCCAAATGTATTGCCAAAGGCTTAGTTGATTCATCAAAAACAATTGTTTGTTCTTTCTCGCTTGCTTTGTATTGTAATAGTGTGATTACTTTTTTTATCAGTGCAACGATGTTTACTTTTTCTAATTTTAACACCATGGCATGGTGATTTTTTTCTTCTAAAAGCTGATTAATTAAGGACAATGTGTTGGAAGATGTTTGTTCTATCATCCCCACTAGTTCAGCATCTTGCGGGCTCAAATATTCACTTTCCTTTAAAGAACTAGCTACCGCTGTAATACCGCTTATTGGGCTACGTAGTTCATGAGCCATAATATTCATCAACCTTTCTTTTTGCTGATTGCTTTTACCCAACTCCTCTACTACTATTTCTATTTCCTTTTTTTGCTCTCTTATTTCATCTGTTAATTTAGCTTGCTGATGGAGGTTCCTTTTCTCCTTTTTGTAATAGGTAAACACTAATACTGCTATTACTAGGGCCACCAATAAAAAAATACCAAATGCCCAATTATACAGTACACTTATCTCATTACTTTTTTTAAGTAAACTTATTTGTAGCTGTTGCTCTCTATCCTTTAATTCCTTGGTGATATCTTGCGGTGCCTTGCTAGCTTCTATCTTTAATAAAGAATCATTTAGTTGATTGAAAGCTTGTAGTTTTTGTAAAGCCAATACTGGTTTATTGACAAGTAGGTAATAGTTATACGCTAATTTTTCCACCGCTACTTTGGTACCAACACTAGTAAAACTTGTTAGTGTCTGCTGTAAAAATTCCAGTAATACCTTTAACTCTTGTATTCGTTTTTCATGTATATAAATATTTCCTAATTGTGTAGCACAAGTCTGTAAATCGTGTATATCTCCTTCCTTAAAATTATTATAGTCGATAGCGGTTTTGTAAAGTGTTATTGCCGTATCGGTTTTGCCCAAGCTAGCATATACTTTTGCTAAATTTCCGTGTACCACACCAAGGGCACACCGCTTTCTAATTTTACTATTTTTATTTTCTACAGCTAATTGATTGCTATCGGTATTTAAAAAATCAATGCATGCTCGATAATACCGAAAAGCACTATCGTTGGATTGAAGATGGGTATAGCACAACCCAATATTATCTAGCAATTCCTGGGTTTTATTATTTCTATGTGGCACGGGAATTTCCGTATTAGCAATATTGTATTTGTAGGAATATTTAAAATAGTTTATAGCTGTATCATATTTTTTCTGCTGGTACATTTTCATGGCTATATCATACGCTAAATTGCTCTTGCTACTATTGTTACCAAACTTTTCTGCAATGGCAAATGCTTTAAAATAGCTTTCATTGGCCAAGGCCAAATTTTGTAAATTATAATACCCTGCTGCTTTATTAAAATATGCATTTACTAAAATGGTACTTGCTGCTTCTTCGCTACTATTTTTCTTTACAATATCTATTAATGTGTCAGCATAATTCACTTGCTGATAGTATAACGTATCGGCGGCAGCGTAGGAGCTATGACCGTTATAGTACAAATCGAAATCATACAAGGTGGGTTGTTTTAGTGTTCTAAAAATAGAATCCACTACCCTTAAACCTTGTTTAGGATTGTTACTTTCAAAATAAATATCAATAGGTTGAAATCGGTGTTTAGTAGCATCTACGGATCCTAAAGGAATCTTCTGCCGTTTACTATTGCAAGCAGCCAATACTATAGCCAAACCAATAATAGCAGTTCGCCAGCCTATATACAGCTTACCCATCATAGCATGAATGTAAAAACTTATTCACACAATGCCCCATAAAAAAAGGCCTCTCTTTGGGAGAAGCCTTTTGTATACCAAACCAATGCTGTACTAATCTTTCACACGCTCTACGTACTCACCAGTTTTAGTGTTTACGCGTATTTTTTCACCCTGATCTACAAATAATGGCACGCTTACCGTAGCGCCAGTTTCCACCGTGGCTTGCTTCATGGCACGGGTAGCAGTATCGCCTTTTACACCTGGCTCACAGTACGTAATTTCCATTACTATTTTCTCTGGCAATTCCGCACCAATGGGTTGATCGGTCTCTGTATTAATAAACACAAACACTTCTGAACCATCCTTTAAAAACTGTGGAGCATCTATCATTTCCTCAGCTAAGGAAATTTGCTCAAAGCTTTCATTGTTCATTAAGTTATAGCCAGTTTCATCTTTATACAAGTATTGAAAAGCCTTTTTTTCTACACGTACAGGGTAAATTACCTCACCACTGTTCCAAGTTTTTTCTATCGTACGGTTATTATCTACCCCTTTTAATTTTGCCCAAACCTTAGCAGCTGCACGGGCAGTTTTGTTTTCGCCAAACTCTACTACGCTATACAAGTTATTGTCTAACTTGATGATTAAACCACGACTGATATCGGAAGTTGTTGCCATTACTCAATTATTTTATTAGGCTGCAAAAGTAACAAGCCCGCCCCACCCAAAAAAATTACTGTTTTAGTATTTTTTGTACCTGCGTACTTTGGCTATTGGTAATGGTAAGCCAATAGATACCATTGGGTAGCGATGGCGATAGCTCCAGGTTCAACGCCACAAAAGCAGGCCAAAAACGCTCCCAAGTTTGCACCGTAACACCACTGCTGTTCACTAAACGTATCTGCGTAAGTAATGCCTGGTTACTTCCATTAATTTGAACAAAACTAGTTGCCGCTGTTGGCAGTACTTGCCACTGCGGTGTGCCACTAGTTACTGGCGGTGTGCCAGGCATGGCATTCACTGCTACCGTATCGGCATTTTGTAGTTCAAAACTTGAAACAATAGGGAAATGATCGCTTGTATTCCGGGTGTTATAATTGGGTATTTGTGCCGTAACATCTCTCGCAATTCTTGCGGTATTAGGCAAGTACCAAGCCGCTGCACGGCCATTGTAAACCTGATGGTCAATTACATCAGGAAACGAAATAGTAGAACTTTCACCCGCAAAGCTAGCAGGTAGTGTTACTGCCTTATAACCATTAGGGCCTACACTATCTCGTACTAAATAATCGTAACTACTTAGCGTAGTGGTAAAATTTTGAACAATGGTTCTGTCCAAATCGTCGTTATAATCACCAACTAATAGTGTAGGTGTAGTACGCATTTGAGCATCCATGGTATCCTTTAATTCTATGCAAGCATCTCGGCGGCGGGCATAATCGGCTGGGGTGGCACCGCTCTTAGCATGAATTAAAATAAAATTCATGTTGGCTACTCGGTTCCCCTTACGCACATTGGCATTTAATAAATACGGGAAACGGCCAGAGGCAAAATTGTTAAAAGCCGTTCCACTGTTCCGCAGCATACCACGGATACGAACGTTTGAAAACACCGAACGCCTGTAAACAAAACATAGCTTTTGGCCCACGGCCCAATCGGCATCTAACGGACTGCCCGCCAAACTACAGTAATCGCTTATAGAAAAAGTATAATCGGTACCTAACGCAGTTACTATCCGCCGCATAGTGGCAGTATCTACAATTTCGCACAGGGCAAATAAATCGGCATTCAAGGTTCGTAAAATGGTGATGGCATTTTGCTCCTGCAAGGCTTTATTGCTAGGGCCGTTGGTACGGCTACCCAGCCATTCTATATTCCAGTTTACCACTTTTACCTCAAACGGTACTTGGGCTTTCCCCCATTGAGCCACCGCCATAGTTAATAAAAAAACAAGTTTTAACCGCATGGTATAGAAATATTTTAGCACAAAAAATGGATGCAAGCCAAGCCTGCACCCATAGGTTTTATGAAATGATGTATGTATTAGAAATAAAGAAAATTGAGCAAAGCGTGTGGCCAAACTCCCAAAATAATAATACCCGCTACTACCACCGCCAAGCCAATTTTTACTGTGCTGGAAGTAGCCACAGCAGCCGGATTTTCATCGGCCGATTTAAAGTACATGGCAGCAATAACACGGAAGTAGTAATAAATACTTACGCCAGCAAACAACACCCCTACTATAGCTAACCAAGCGTAGCCCTGTTTTACTACAGCAGCTAACATAAAATACTTGGCAAAAAAGCCCACGGTAAGTGGTATACCGGCTAACGACAATAAACAAACCGTAGTAGCAAAGGCCAAAGTAGGTTCGTGCTTAGCCAACCCATTGAAACCTTCAAACGTATAATCCTTCATGCGTACCAAAACCGCAAAAATGCCAATGGTAGCCAAGCAATAACCAGCAGCGTATAAATACAAACCTTCCTTAGAAAAGGCGTTTACACTAAACAATGCAAAAAGCATAAAACCAGCCTGTGCAATGCTAGAGTAAGCCAACATACGTTTTACACTTTGCTGAAACACTGCCGTTATATTTCCTACAAATAAGGTGGCAATAATTAGTATGGCAAATAATAAATGCCAGTTTACACCCACCGCTGGGTTGGTAGCAAAACTGGTGGTTTCAATACGACTTTCAAACAGTTTTACAAAAGCATAAAAACCGGCTACTTTAATAATGGAGGCCATGAAACTGGTGAATACGCTAGGGGCACCGTCGTACACATCGGGCGTCCAAAAATGAAATGGAGCGGCTGATACTTTAAACGCAAAGGCAATCAATAACAAAATACAACCCGTAACTTCCAATATTGAAAGTTGCATTTGTAAAGTACCTACTTTAATACTTTCCAAGCCAAAACTGCCGGTGGCACCATAAATAAATGCAATACCAAGTAGCAAAATTCCGGTAGAAAAGGAGCCCATTAAAAAGTATTTCAAAGCGGCCTCGTTGCTTTTTAGGTTACGCTTATCGCTACCTGTAAGAATGTACAATGGGATACTCATAATTTCAATCCCCAAAAACATCATTAGCAGGTTATTGAAACTGGTTAATATAGCAATGCCACAAAGCGAGAAAAATATCAAGGCAAAATATTCTGCTGTGTAGTTATCTACCCTTTCTATTTCCGAGCTAGAAATAAACACATACAAAAGCGTGGCCGTGAAACAAATGGTATTAAAAAACAAACCCATTTTATTAAAAGCCAGCATATTGTGGGTATCAATCGTAAAAAAGCTGTAGCCCAAGGTTTCCGCTATATTGGCGCCTACTAATAGTACCAAACAAGCTAAAGCAATGGTTTTGTAAAGCGATCGGTTGCTAACAAAGGCACTCGCCATCATTAACACCACTCCAAAAATTGCTGAAAGTATAATTGCGTTCATAATAATGTACGTTCAAATAAATTTAAAAAGCAGCCATTAATGTTTTTACACCATCGGCAGTTAAAGTAAGCATAGGTTGTGGGTATACGCCCAACGCAATGATGGCTGCTATAATAGCTACCAACACTACAGTTACGTTCAGTGGCATATCTACTGCCTTAGCAGTAACCTCGTTCACTTTGCCATAAAAAACATTTTGCACCATATTCAGCGTGTATACAGCTACCAAAATAATACTGGTAACCGCCAAAACCGCTACCCAAATATTGAACTGGAATAACCCATTGAACAATAAAAATTCACCTACAAAAGCATTGGTTAATGGTAACGATACGTTAGCAAAAGCCAATACCACTAAGGCCAAAGTAAGCTTCGGAGCCTGAGCCGCTAAACCACCTAACTCGTTAATTTTTCTAGTGCCTAATTGCTTCTCTATTACATCGGCCACTATCCACAATCCTATTACGTTAATACCGTGGTTAAACATTTGTACCATCACTCCTTCAAAACCTACTTGCTTTTGGGTAAATAATACCGCCGCCATCAAGCCAATATGTGCAATAGATGAGTAAGCAATTAAGCGTTTTACATCGGTTTGGTTAATGGCTATAAA
>RDXK01000209.1 GCA_004292605.1 Bacteroidota bacterium | reverse complement strand
CAAATTATGACAAGGGAAAAGCTAAGAGCTTTGTTTGAGAAGTTATAGAAAATGATAATGTGTTTATGCTAAACCCCGCCTGCAAAGAAGTTCTTTTGTAGGCGGGTTTTTTATTAACAGTTGAAGCAAGAGTATTCATCTATATCTACCAATTTCAAAAATTGTCGTATATCTTTTGCAACCGTATTGGGTGTATAGGAATGCCATTTAAAATCGGCACGCATCCAAAATACCTTCCATATATTTTTTGATTTAACATAGGTGGCTTTCGAATAACGAATTGGGCTTTGTGCCGTGTGTGGGCTAGCATTCCGGACACCCACAGCGTTATGCGAAATACGAAGGAATATTTGTCAATTTAGGGAAAATGTTCGAAAGGCGGTTGGTCTGCCAAACGGTAGTAGCGAACAAGAAGAGACGTAACACACAGCTTAATCGTCTGCCCACAATTGCACAAAACCTCGTGTTAGCTACAGTAATTCCCTCAACGCTGTCAAAAATTCTTTACCATCGCCCATCTTCATTTTCTTACCCTCGTCAATTATGTAGGGAATTCCATTTTCAATTTTTCTAACAATTCCGTTTTTATCCAAAAATATGTTTACCGGAAAGGATGTCATATTTATAGAGTTTATGAATTTTTGAGCGTTTGTAATTTGTCTAAACGTAAACTTATGCCTTTTTAAGAAGGCTTTTGTCTTTTCAGTATTCTCGAATGTGATTGCTAAGAAGTTTACACTGTCTTTGAGTTGAGACTGTATGCCATTTAATATGGGCATTTCTTCGATACAAGGTTTGCAAGTAGTAAACCAAAAGTTTATCAAAGTTGGTTTTCCTTTTAAGTCTTTGATACTGAGTTTTTTATTGTCTAATGTTGTCAATAATGGTAAAGGAAATTCTTTGTCTAAATAATCTTCGGGACCAAAGGTTTTTTTCTGTTTGACTGTTGGTTCTCCGACTTGGATGACCCAATTATAACTATAAATTAAACTGTCCCGATTTTGACGAACTACTTTAAAATTGTCCTTAATTAAAACCTTTACATCTTTTGATGGAAGTATATTTTTTATATCTTCAATTTTAGCATTTTTAATTTTGTGGTAAGCAACGGTGTCAACTATTTCTCCTTGGTTTGTTAAAATATACTTTGTCTGTCCATAGGTCCAGGCTGATGTCAAAATAGTAACGGTCAAGCATAGTGATTTAATTTTCATATATATTTTAATTTAAGTGGTTTTATACTATTGTAGTTAACCAATGTTTTGAATTTCGTTCGGGTTTAGGAAAGAGGAACGAATTTCGTATAATATAATCGACTGGCCGATTGCTTGATATCCTTTGTGGACAAGCTTTCTAATTGCGGGGGCTGGGCACCTTAACTCTATGTACGATTCTAATGTTTCTCTAAGCTCAATAGAATTTTCGATATTACCTACCATTTTTTAAAACTATTGGTTTTATACAAATTGGGGAAATAGAAGTAAAAATCTAGGTTACTGAAACTTAATTTTACCATCCTCTATTCCTATTACAAACGTACACTTTACCCTTTGTACAAACTATACATGGAATCATAAAAGCTGAGGCGTATGTGTTAAGCCCAGCTTTTAAAAAAACCCTTTGTCGCTGAAAATAGTAATTCTAATTACCTATTCTTTATAACCCATAGAAAGATGACTATTTGATTTTATATCTAGTTCCACAGCCACTTTGAATTGTGATTTATTGTGCACATACAAGGCCGTATTTTTTTCTATTATAATAGTAGCTTTTTTGTGCGGATTTAGAATTTGCACCAATTCGCTCTTTCCTCCATTGGGTACTTTCAAGAGTTCTAAATTTTCTTTAGAAATATTTTTAATAGTTATTTCAAAGGCTTCATGTTCATTATCGCCTAATACAAAAAATTTTTTAGGTTCAATGGAGGTGGTGGAATAAACCGTTTTACAACTGGATGTTGTTAACGTGATGGCTGCAAGTCCAACAAGTATTTTTTTCATTTTATATTTTGTTTGTTTTTAAGAGTTTTTTTACAAATTCCACTTCAGTATCCACACCATTTATTTTATCCGAAATTGTTGGTATTACTTTGTAATCCAGAAACTTGACTGGCTTTGTAGAATAGGGGGTATCCAAACCACCGCCTGTAATGGGAATATTTACATGAATATTACTATTGGGCAGTTTTACTGTTAAGCTCCATCCGCCGCTACCCACACCGGCATCCATATCGTCTCCATTGTCCTCTCCAATTATTTTTATATAGCCACTATCTTTTTGTATTAATTCTTTCAATTTAGCTGCAAATGCGAAACCTGCGGAGAAGGTTAAACCATTTTGAAGTAAATAAACCTTTCCCGAATAAGCATTGGGCATCAATGGCTTTTCGTTTGTATCATGCTCTGTGTATACTGATTTTAGCTTATACTTTCCCTCCTTGGTTTTATCAATCATTGCATACGGATTGGCATCAAAAAGCGCCAATAAATCCTTATTCTCATCGTTTTTTACTATGTATTTTATTTGTGTATACTTATCGCTTTGCAAGTAAGGTAGCCCACTTTGGGAACCTTTGGGAATAGCTCTAAAATAGCTGGTAGTTAGCTGCCAAGTGTCGTCGCCACCTTCGTTGTTTCTTACATCAACTATTAGGTTTTTTATGTTATCTTTTTTTATTTCTAAAAATATTTTACTCAATAAGTTTTCATAAGTAAGTGTATCTTTTTTTACTCTCCATGGTGAAAATGTTTCTATTTTTAAATACCCCAATTTCTCTTTTTCATCTAACAATTTATAAGAAAGTAAATCGCCCCAAGTATCCAAATGGTTGCCAGTATTTTTCTTATAATTATCAACAATGGTTTGCGGTAATTCTGTATCGATAACCATGATTTCCTTTTTCTTTTTCCCAAAAGGAATAATTTCTAAAGAGTAACTTTCCGATGGATGTAGGGCTTGCAGTAAGTACTGAAACTGAAAATAAAAATCAAGTTGTTTATACTTGAAATTGGTATTTCTACCATTGGAAAAAAGATAGTTGGAAAATTCTTGGGATAACTGTTTTGTGGAGATACCGTTAATACTTAAAATCTCACTTCCATTTATTAAATTAGTATTACTGCTACAATTGTTTAATACAAATAACCTTTGGTCAAGGTAGGTGATAATTAATGGAAGATGTTTTCTGTTTTTTGGTAGTACACCCATTTTGTAGTTCAGCCCATTTTGTAAATCTTCACTCCAAATGCCATCATGACCATGTTTTAACGATGCCATGCAATATTTCAGCTTTAAAAAGAACTGCTCTTTAGGCGAGTTATCTGTTAAACTATTGTAAACACTGTCAAATAAAACGTCAAATCTTTGCGGAGTAATAAACCAATGAAGCCCAGCATGCATCTCCAATAAGCTGGCTCTAAACACTTGAAAATCTTCCTATTGTTTTGCTAAGGTTAGCGTGCTTTGAGCCGTTACTTGTGTTAAAACAGTTGAGAAAAAAATTGTCAATGCAATAAGTATACACTTCTTCATTTGTTTGTTTTTTGCAAATGTGAGTAGTGTTGTTTTTGTGGGCGTGTCAAATTATGATATGACACTAATTTCTATAGGGCTTTACCTATTTATTGAGTGCTTTTACACCTTTCCATACTCATAATCCTCTTGCATTGGAAGAGAAAACTGGCTTTTACTCAATACGAATTGTGCCTAAAAATCACTACCGTAGCACCATTTGGGTAGCAGCATCTCGCTTAAGATGGTTGGTAATACGAGTTATAGTTATATCTGGTACAAAACGAAAGCCCAAGAATGATGCTTCAATCAATCAAAATGGTCATTCGTTCAAAAGCTTGGTGGAGTTCAATCTGCTCTATATGACTTTTACATCGTAATTAATTCAGTATAACAAATACTGGTAATCAAAACATCTAAAAATTTTCAACATGAAAAAAACAATTTCAATGCTCGTTTTGGTAGCGAGCACATTCTTGGGTCAGGCACAGTCGGCCCAGCTACCCCTTGGAGGTTATGGAGCGGGTGTATCGGAACTTACTTGGATTAATGGTAAGCCTTCATTGGCTGTGGGTGCTTATGGTGGGGTTCTTATAAATCACCGTTTATTATTAGGCGCCGCTGGTAATAATATTTTCTTTAAGCAGCAAGTAAACGGAAGCGAGCAAAGCTTTCAATTTAACTACTATGGTTTGTACACAGAGTATAGAATGATGCAAAAGGAGCCCATAAACATATCGTTGGGGGTAACAGGGGCTTTAGGTTGGCAGGAAAACGATATAAAGTCGTCCCAAAAAAATAAAGAGCGAGATGGTAAAAATACCTTTGTGGTACAGCCCAAAATTGCGATAAATGGTAGGGTTACAAAATTTATGCAGCTGCAAGTTTATGGAAGCTATCGTTTTACTGGTAATACAAACAGCGTATATTTTTCTAATAAGAACTACAACGGCGCTGCTGCAGGAGTGGGTTTACTGTTTGGCTCGTTCTAAAAATTGGCTTGAAAGAGGCTATCTCACAAATAACTCATGTCGAATTTGTTTAGATAAACTCGGCTCTGCGTTAGAGTATAGGAACAAATTCAATTACTGGTATGTGCTAGATGGCCTCTATTTCCTTCCTTGAAATTAGATGAGCGGTTTGTACGTAATAAAACATGGAGCCACCATTTAAATACACTGTAAAATTCGTTGTGCATTAAACACGTGGATACGAAAGAATCTATATAAATTACTGTGGGTTTACTTTACAACAACTCTTTTCCCTTTAAAATGAGGTTCAAACCTTTATACCATCTAATTTTCTATATAATTACTGGAACAATAGTAAGTATACTGCAAGTGTTTGTACTCAGCGGTTTTCCATTAAGTTTTCAAGACGATTTTTGGGGTGAGATTCTTTTTGCTTGTTTATATATTTTTTGCTTGACACAGCTACAAAAACGAATTCTTACATCATCAGTTAGCCAGTTTAAACGTAATACATTTAGTATTGAAATTTTTTCAAAATACTTTTTATTGATACAGCTTGGCGGGCTAGGTATACTTTTTTTAAATGGTTTTTTGCTGGAATTCATTGTTACGGGTAAGCTCAATTTTAAACTTCGAACGTTTTCCCAACTCCGTTTTATTTTGGTATATTATTTTTTTATCAATGCTATCATTTATTGTATTGGTATCGGATTCAGGTTATATAAGCTTTATGGAAAAGAAAAAGACGCGAAACACTTAGGCGAAAAATCATTTATGGCTGCACAGTTACAAATGTTACGTCAGCAATTAAACCCACATTTTTTATTTAACAACCTCAATATTATTGCATCAACTATTCATAATAATCCAACTATAGCTTACGATTTCACGAAAAGTATGGCAGCATTTTATAGAAAGGTTTTAGAGGCAGAGAATGCAGGTTGGATTCCGCTGAAAGAAGAATTAAAAACCATTCAGTACTACCTACATATGTTGGCTGTAAGATTTGAAGATAAACTAGCTTTTAGTATTGACATATCGGAAGAAAACAAGAATAATTTTTCATTGCCCGATTTTATTTTGCAACCCATTGTAGAAAACGCAATTAAGCATAATGAATGTAGCCGTAATAAGCCACTTACCATCAACATTTATGTAGCGGATAATGGCAACTTGGTGATAAGAAATATTTTTCAACCCAAACTAGAAACAGATCAGAACATTGGAATTGGTTGGTTTAATATAGAAAATAGATATAAATACTTGGCAGCACAAGCACCCATTAAATATATAAAAGATGGGTGGTTTTATGTAGAGGTTTGGCTGCTTCCAAATAATCAATAAAATATTGAACGGTAATGATTAATGCTGTAATTATTGAAGATGAAAAATATGCTGCCCGGTTTTTAATCGATTTACTTGAAAAAGTAGCACCGGATTTAGTAGTGCTGGAGGTGTTAGAAAACGTACAAGATAGTATGGCCAAGTTACCGCTATTAAACCCCGACTTGGTATTTGCCGATATACAGCTTGACGATGGTGTTTCCTTTACAATTTTTGAAAAACTTTTGTGGAAAAAGCAAGTGATATTCATCACCGCATACGATAGTTATGCAATACAAGCGTTCAAAGTAAATGGCATAGATTATCTACTAAAGCCCTGTGATGAAGAAGAGCTGAAAATAGCTATTGAAAGGTTTAGAAATAATCATATCAACCAACTTGAAAAGAATTTACAAAGTGCTGTTCAATCACTTATGGGTTATCATAAACCCACATTTAAAGAACGGCTTGCGGTAACTATTGGTTCTCGTATAATTTCTATTGCTGTTCAGGATATCGCTTATTTTTTTTTCGCCAACAGGGTTACATATTTAGTAACTACAGCTGGACAGAAATATCCTTATGTAGAAAGTTTAGATGCTTTATATCATCAGCTAAACCCTCTGTACTTTTTTAGAATAAACCGAAACTATATTTTACACTATAGTGCTATAGACAAGATAGAAAACCATGCTGGTAGAGTTATTACTGTATGCATTTTACCAGCAGCAGCCGAAGGTGCTATTACCGTTAGTAAGGATAAAATTTCTGAATTTAAATACTGGTTAAATAAATAGCGTAGAAGCTAGCTGGAGAAATTGAATATGACTACAAAACGAATTGTTTATTTAGATGCCATAAAGGTATTTCTAACGTTGCTAGTAGTGGCACATCATGCAGGGCAGGCCTATGGACCCACAGGAGGTGTATGGGTTATAGCCGACCCAAATAAAGTAGAGTGGCTTGGAAGGTTCTTTTTCATAAATGCCTCGTACATGATGGGGTTATACTTTTTTATTTCAGGCTACTTTGTAGCACATAGCCTTCAAACAAAAACAGCTACTCAGTTTTTGAAAGACAGGTTTCTGCGGTTAGGAATTCCGTTAACTTTTTTTACACTCTGCGTTTTTCTACCCTTTAACTATTTGGCAAGTGGCTCTAACGAAAATATTCTGTATTTTTTGTATACTACTTACTTTTATAAACCCCCGATAGCAGTGGGGCACTTGTGGTTTGTAGCATCATTATTGGTTTACTCGTTTATTTACCTTGGTCTTTTTTATTTTCTAAAAGAAACGTTTACCACCACCCGTTCTACAGTTTTTAAAAAAAGATATATTGTTGCTCTGATTATATTTTTAACGGTTTCGGGTTCTATAGTTCGAATAACTTTTCCAATAGATGTATGGCGTACATGGCTTGTACCAGTGGAGGTAGCACATATCCCTCAGTATTTAGCTCTTTTTTTTATTGGTGGTTTATGTTATCAATATAAGATACTTGCTTGTTTTGGTGTCAAAATCAGTTTTACATTTTTAGCAATCGCCATTTTATCCCTGTTGATTCAGTCGGTTCTTCCACCTTCGATTACAACTTTTTGGCTAATGGAGTCTTTTATAGAGGCGTTACTTTGCGTAGGTATTAGTATGAGCATTATTTCCATTTTTCGCAGTTATTGTAATCTTGAAAATTCGCTAGTAAAAGCTATTTCTAATAATATGTATGGCATCTACTTATTCCACTTGTTTATTGTAATAGCGTTCCAAAAATTGTTTCTAACTTGGAATATCTCTAGTAATATAAAATTTATTTTGGTTACTTTTTTTAGCTTGGTTGTGGCCAATATTTTTACACAGCTACTGAAACGGATTGAGTTTTTGCGTAAGGTATTGTAACTAAAATATGGCTATGTGTTATGTAGCATCTACCGTAGCACCATTTGCCTATCGGCATCTAACCTCAATAGTATAAATAGCAATACCGTAAACGTGAGCAAGCTACTGCCTCCATAACTTATTAATGGTAGCGGTATACCAATGATGGGAAACAAACCAATGGTCATGCTTACATTCACAGTAAAGTGAAAAAAGAAAATACTTGCT
>RDXK01000025.1 GCA_004292605.1 Bacteroidota bacterium | reverse complement strand
GTAAAACCTTGCAGCCAAAAATCGTTCAGTCCTAGTGTAATAGAAAGTGGTGTTAACAAGGTAATACGTAAATAAATTAAACCTGCCACCCCTAGCACTAGGGTAATAATCATTTGTGCCAAACCCGCTACCACCGTAAACGCCATGGAACGTAGCCTATTGCCTTCCTCCATAAAAACTACACGGCCCACATAATCGCCCAATCTATTGGGTACAAATAAACTCAAAGCCAACCCAGCTAATACGCTTTTAAAAGCCAACCATAAACTTACCCGCTGTACTCGCTGCACTATGATTTGCCACTTACGAGCCTCGATTCCCCAATTTAAAATACTTAGTAATATAATGACGACTACCAAGCCAATATTACTTCCCTGAAATATAGTACGCAAGGCCCTATAACTTTCGCCGAGGCTAGGCTGATTTTGTATTTTTACGTAAATATTGTACGTGAGAAAAACAAATAACAGCGGCGATACAATGTAGTTGATAAATATTTTAGCTTTCCTTCGTAGCCGAATCATAAGGTTTCAAACCTACATTATAAAATTATACCGAACCAATTTTTATGGCGGCAAATTCTTCCCACATCATTTTAGGAATTGACCCAGGAACACAGGTAATGGGGTACGGTTTACTACGCATAGAACAAAAAAAACCAACACTGATACATATGGATGTTTTAAAAATGCACCATAAAGATGATGTGTACGAACGGTTAGAATTGATACACAAAACGGTTTGCCAAGTAATACAGCAATACAAGCCCACCCAATTCGCCATTGAAGCCCCGTTTTTCGGAAAAAATGTACAAAGTATGCTAAAGCTCGGTAGGGCTCAAGGTGTGGCTATAGCCGCTGCCATACAAGCACAACTAAGCGTAACGGAATATTCGCCCAAAAAAGTAAAACAAAGCATTACGGGCAATGGAAATGCTAATAAAGAACAGGTTTGGAAAATGCTTCAGCAAACGCTGCAAATAGAAGAAGCCCCCAAATATTTTGATGCTACGGATGCTTTAGCCGTAGCCCTATGCCATTTTTACCAACTACAAAACCCAATAGCACAGCTAACCGCTAAAGGTGCCAAAGGCTGGGATGCATTTATAGCCCAAAACCCTAGCCGAATTAAACAAAAATAGTATTACAAATACCGTAATATGGCCTGCTGAGCCTGTAGCAAACTTTCTGGCGTAGCCTTTTGTTTTTGCTGTACCCAAGCAGCATCTTCCATACCATGCATAGGTATTAAATGTATATGTGCATGCGGCACTTCAAAACCTAGTGTAACCATATTTACCCTATCGCATGGGAAAGCTTTTTCTATAGCATTTGCAATAGGTTTGGCAAAAGCCATCAACTGCTGCAAAGTTTCCACCGGAAGGTCAAAAATTTTATCGGTAGCCAATTTTGGTATTACCAAAGTGTGCCCGGC
>RDXK01000208.1 GCA_004292605.1 Bacteroidota bacterium | reverse complement strand
CCAAACGCCCTGCCAAAAACTCACTGCCCTTTTCGCTGTTGGCTACGCCAAAGCCACGGTGGTGTGGGGTTGGGTTGGCTCCAAAGTGCTTTTTTGCGTTGCTTTGCTTGGGCTTGTAATTGCCGTAGGCGAGTGCTGTTGCTGTATTTTTCAAATTGCCATGCAAAGCCATTTTCCACCATCCATTCATTTATATTCTGCCCATCATTGGTAAATACATAGCCAATTACACGCTGGTACCTATCCTTTTTTGTAAAACGTACTTTTACCGTTTTCCCAAAACATAGGGCTGCTAAAGCTTGCTTGGCCTGTGTGGCAAAAGGCTGTCCTTTCTCCGGTGCATCTATTTCGGCCAATCTAATTTTTACTTGGGTTTGTTGGCTGGTAAGTAGCGTAAATGTATCGCCATCAGCTATTTTCACTGCTCTACCCACTAAAGTTTGTGCGGGTACTTTTACCATGCATGCACACAATACATAAACTAGCAAGGCGTATTTAGTAGGTTTCATACCTAGTAAAGCTAGCATATTCGTACGCTATTTTAATTGTAAATTTGCCGCGTAAATTTTTATTATGCCCGGATTTGAATTGTTTGGAGAAGAGGAACGTAAACACGTAAACGATGTTTTAGAAACCGGAATTTTAATGCGGTACGGTTTTGATGCTGCCCGTAAAGGTATTTGGAAGGCCGATGAGCTAGAGAAAGCGGTAATCCAAACTTTTGGTTGCCAGTATGCACACCTTACCAGTAGTGGAACTGCTGCCCTAACCACCGCTTTTGCTGCCCTTGGCATAGGTGTGGGCGATGAGGTAATAATGCCCAGTTTTACTTTTGTAGCTAGTTTTGAGGCTGTACTTAGTGTAGGTGCTATACCCGTTTTGGTAGATGTAGATGAAAGCCTTACACCTATACCCGCCGCTGTAGAAGCTGCTATTACACCCCGTACCAAGTGCATAATGCCCGTACACATGTGTGGCTCTATGGCGTATTTAGATGAGTTAGCCGCTATTTGCCAAAAACATAATTTATTACTTTTAGAAGATGCTTGCCAAAGCATTGGCGGTACTTACAAAGGCAAACACCTAGGTACAATAGGCCATGCGGGTACTTTTAGCTTTGATTTTGTAAAAACCATTACCTGTGGCGAGGGCGGTGTGGTAATGACCAACGACCAAGCTATTTGGGAAAAATGCGATGGCTATACCGACCATGGGCACGACCATAAAGGCGCCGACCGTGGTGCCGATTTACACCCTTTTATTGGGTATAATTTTAGAATTTCTGAGTTGCACGCTGCAGTGGGTTTAGCACAAATTCAAAAGCTACCTACCATTTTAGCCATGCAGCGTAAAAACAACCAGCTATTACGCCAACATCTACAGCAAATACCCGAAGTAAGTTTTAGGATAGTGCCCGACCCAGCGGGTGATAATGGTGCTTTTTTAAGTTGGTTTTTACCAACGGCTGAATTAATGCAAGCTTTTGTAGCTGAAATGAAGGCACAAAACGCCTTGGCGGGCCATTTTTATTGGTTCAATAACAACTGGCATTACATAAAAAAGTGGGATCATTTAAAAACGGCTACCTCCTTAAACACTATACACGAAAGTCAAAAAGTAGCTTTACTAGCGCTAAGTACACAAGACTTTAGCGTAAGTGATGCTGTGCTGAGCCGGTGCGTTTCTACCGCCATAAGTTTAACATGGACGGAGGAGCAGATACATGCCAAAGGCCAGCAAATGGTGGAAGTACTAAAAAAAGTATTGAATAAATAGAAAGAAATAAGTCCTGCCAAACGGTGGGACTTTTTTTAAGCTGTTTAAGCTGTTCTAAATGTGCTGCAGGGCATTTAGAACAACCGATAAATGGCATTTGCAATGCCCTAAACGTCTCGTGATGGCGAGGGCTTGCCCTGAAGCCATCCAGAGAGGATGATGCTGTTTTTGTTTTGCATTGACTTTCCGTTAGCTGGATTGCTTCGCTGCACTCGCCCCGTTATCCGTAGTATTAAGCGTAGCGGACTACGGATGTTTCATGAATAGTAGAGTCTATGACTCGGGTTATTGGTAGTGTGTTGGCAAGTATCCGTTTTGTATTCCAAGCAATAATCTTATTGCATAGGCGTATTCAATAAAACCGAGACGGAGTCTCTGCATCTCATCACTAATCCGTAGAGCGGCAATGCCTAACTCTACGGATAGCGGTATACCGGTGTTGTTGGTGAAGAACACGAACAACGGCGAAATTCCATTTCCGACTGCCTTTTGGCTTAGGGATGGGAGCAAGTAGCCCACAGCCCCAACAGTAAATGTTGGGGCGAGGACTACTGTGTACAGCCCGCCGCAGCTCCGTAGGGCATAGCTGCGGAAGCCCCTGTATTTTAACTGAAAATCCATACCTTTGCACCCCCGAATAAAACCATCGGGAATTTTTATGAATCTATTTTTCAAACAACTAAACGCAGACGCTCAGGAAGGTGCCGCCGCTGAACCAACAGCTGAAGTGCCAGAAACTGCGACAACAACAACTCCTGTAGCAGTGGAAGAAGTAGCCACAGCCCACGACGATTTTGACTGGAGTATCGACAAACGTAATGTAGCTCATTACCCAGCAGAAGAAAAACTAAAGTACGATAAAGTGTACGAAAACACTTTTGTAACCATTGAAGATGGTGAAATAGTACGTGGTGGTATTGTAGCCCTAACCAAAACCGATGCTGTAATAAACATTGGCTTTAAAAGTGATGGCTTAGTAAGCTTGAACGAATTTAGAGATACACCAGGCCTAGCCATAGGCGATACCGTAGAGGTAATGGTGGTAGAAAAAGAAGACCGCCAAGGTAACTTACACCTTAGCCGCAAAAGTGCCCGTATTTACCGTGCATGGGAGCGTATTGTGGAAGTACATAAAACGGGTGAAGTGGTTACCGGTACTATTACTAGCAAAACCAAAGGTGGCTTGATAGTAGATGTATTTGGTATGGAAACCTTCCTACCAGGTTCTCAAATTGATGTGAAACCAGTTACGGATTACGATCAGTTTGTAAACAAAACCATGGAGTTTAAAGTGGTGAAAATTAACGAAACCATTAAGAACGCCGTAGTATCGCACAAAGCATTAATAGAAAGCGATATTGAAGCACAACGTGCCGAAATTATTAGCAAGTTAGAAAAAGGCCAAGTATTAGAAGGTACCGTGAAAAACATAACCGACTTTGGTGCGTTTATGGATTTAGGTGGCCTAGATGGTTTACTATACATTACCGATATTTCTTGGGGTAGAATTTCTCACCCAAGTGAGATATTGAAAATGGATCAGAAAGTAAACGTAGTAGTACTTGATTTTGATGACGACAAACGCAGAATTAGCCTTGGCTTGAAGCAATTAACTCCACACCCTTGGGATGTATTGCCTGAGTGGATTGTAGAAGGTGCTAGCGTAAAAGGTAAAGTAGTAAACATTGAAGATTACGGTGCTTTCCTTGAAATTCAGCCAGGTGTAGAAGGTTTGGTACACGTAAGCGAAATTACTTGGGCTAACACGCCTATCAACGCTAAAGAATTCTTCAAATTAGCGGATGAGCATGAAGCTAAAGTAGTAACCTTAGATAAGGATACACGTAAAATGAGCTTGAGTATTAAACAACTTAGCGAAGATCCTTGGAGCACTATAGAGAATAAATTCCCTGAAACTAGCAAGCACGCTGGTACAGTGAAAAATATTACTCCTTACGGTGTGTTTGTAGAGTTAGAAAGCGGTATTGGTGGTATGATACACATCAGCGATTTAAGCTGGTTGAAGCGTTTTAACCACCCAAGTGAGTACACTAAAGTGGGCGAAAACATAGATGTTATCATCCTTAGCATCGATAAAGAAAATCGCAAACTACAGTTGGGTCATAAACAACTAGAAGAAGATCCTTGGAATTCATTGGAAGAAACCTTTGCTATAGGTTCTATACATGAAGGTACCATCAGCCGTAAGGACGATAAAGGTGCTACTGTACAGTTACCTTATGGTTTAGAAGGTTTTGCGCCTAACCGCCACCTTGCAAAAGAAGACGGTAAAAGTGTAAGTGCCGATGAAACTGCACAGTTTGTAGTAATAGAATTTGATAGAAACGAAAAACGTATAGTGGTGAGCCATACCCGTATTTGGGAGCAAGCCGTAGCGGAAGAAAAAGAAGCTGTAAAACGTGAAGCGAAAGCCGATGCTGAAAGCACTAAAAAAGCCGTGAAAAATATACAAGGTAAAGTAGAGAAAGCTACCCTAGGCGATTTAGGTGCCTTAGCCGAACTACGTGCCAAGTTAGAAGGCGGCGAAAACAAATAGTTTTTCGGTAAAAAACAGAAAAGCCTCAACATATCTTGTTGGGGCTTTTTTAATGCACTAAATAAAAACTATTGTACTACACAAATCGTACATTAGGAGTAAAATAGCATCATTGTTAAATAATGTGATAGATTTTTTTAAATATCTTTTTACGCCAGACGGGTTTATGCCAAGGTGGATTTGCGGCCGCTGGAGCGAGGGTCACGGGTGGTTATACATAGTGGCCAATATTTCTATTTTTATTGCTTACTTCACTATTCCTCTGCTGTTACTTTCCTTTTTAAAGCGCCGAAAAAATACCTCTTTTCGGGGCATTTTTATTTGGTTTAGTTTATTCATTGTTTTTTGCGGATTAACACATTTGGTGGATGCTATTATGTTTTGGTACCCAGTTTATAGGTTGAACGCTATTTTATTAAGTACCACCGCTTTAGTATCGCTTATTACTGTTTTCAAATTATACAAGTTAATTCCTAAAGCCTTACAGTTAAAGTCGCTTTCCGAATTAGAAAATGAACTACAACGGCGTACGGTAGAGTTAGAGGAAACCAATATATTATTACATAAGCGAGAACTGGGTTTTAAAACCTTGGTAAATAGCAACCCCGATATGATAGCAGAGTTTGATGCCAAGCTTACCTACAAATTTGTAAATAAAGCTATTTTAAACGCCGTAGGTAGTGGTAGAAAAAGTGAAGATTTTATTGGAAAAACACCTGTGGAGGTATTACCCACGCACCCACATACTACTGCTTTTGTAAAAAATTTACAGCATGTAAAGACCCACCTAGAGCCAGTAGCTTACGAGGTAAACACAGAAATAACTCCAGGGTCTAATTTTTATTTTTTTGTAGAAATGATACCCCTTTTTGACGAAAATAATCGGTTTGATGGGGTACTAGCCATCACCAAAAATGTAACCAACGATAGGCTACGGGAAATAGAACTAAATGCCAATATTAGCGACTTAAATAAACTATCAAAACGGCTGGATTATAAAATTCATACACTACAGGAGTTTGCCTACATAGTATCGCACAACCTTCGTTCGCCAGTAGGTAATTTGGTGAGTTTGCAAAAATTATTTGATACCGCAGAAACACAGGCGGAAAAACTCTTCTTTGCCACCAAAACCTTTGAAGTAATTGATGGATTGAACAATACAGTAAAAGATTTATCGGATGTGGTAAGCATTGATCAAAACACCCATATTGAAAGGCAACTGCTATCGTTTGAGGAAGTGCTTCAAAGCCAAATCACCACTATTTCGCAACAAATTCAGCAGGCGGGAGCTACCATTACCACCAATTTTAGCGGCTGTGCTAGTATTTGTTACCCCAAAATTTACTTGGATAGTATACTGCTAAACCTACTTACCAATGCTGTAAAATATGCATCGCCCCACCGCCCACCTACTATTCATTTTACCACTTACGTAACCCAAAAAGGGATAATAGTTTTGGAGTGTACCGACAATGGTTTGGGGATAGATTTAGAGAAGTATGGGCACAAAATATTCTCGCTGCATAAAACGTTTCATAACAATGCCGATGCCCGTGGGGTAGGCTTATTTATTACTAAAAATCAAATTCAATCGCTTGGCGGAAGAATATCTGTAAAAAGTACACCCAACGTAGGCAGTACGTTTATTATTCACTTTAACGAAATGGATGTGTTATGATAAAGGCAAAAACACTTTTTGTAATTGATGATGATGCTATTTACCAGCTCATTACCCAAAAGGAATTGGAACAGCATGGCCCACACATTACCTGTAAAAATTATTATAATGGTGCCAGCGCCCTGCAAGCTTTACAAGAACTACCAGAGCCACCTGCCATTATTTTGCTGGATTTGAATATGCCCATTATGGACGGTTGGGAGTTTTTAGAAGCCTACCAGCAATTACCCACCAGCCTTACCCAACATATACAATTGTACGTAGTAAGCTCCAGCATAGATTACAGAGATATAGATAGAGCCAAAGAAAATCCGCTGGTGAGCGACTTTATTATAAAACCCATCACCAGTACCAATTTTAGCCAGATTTTACAATAACCTTAACCCGCTTACAACTTTTACAGCTAGCGGTTGTTACAGTTGTTCATATGTAAATCATTATTTTTACAGTTAAATACCTTAGGGAATGGAAATTAAACCAGGGGAACTACTCAGTCGCATCAATTTACCAGCCGATTTAAAAACCGTATCGAAAGATGAGTTACACCAAGTGTGTGATGAGTTACGCCAATACATAATAGATGTAGTAAGCGTACACGGCGGGCATTTTGGCGCTAGCTTAGGTGTAGTGGAGCTTTCAGTAGCATTACATTATGTGTACAATACGCCGTACGATCAGTTGGTGTGGGATGTAGGTCACCAAGCATACGGACATAAAATACTAACAGGCCGCCGCGATAATTTTGTAACCAACAGAAAATACCAAGGCCTTAGCGGTTTTCCTAAACGTAGCGAAAGTGAGTATGATACTTTTGGTGTAGGGCACTCCTCTACCTCCATTTCTGCAGCACTAGGCATGGCCATGGCCGCCAAATACAAAGGCGAAACCGATAGAAAAGTAGTAGCAGTAATAGGCGATGGTAGCATGACGGCTGGTATGGCTTTTGAAGCTATGAACCATGCTGGCGTGGCAGATAGCGATATGCTGATTATTTTGAACGATAACTGCATGAGTATAGACCCTAATGTGGGCGCCTTAAAGGAATACTTGACTGATATATCTACATCGCCCACGTACAATAAACTACGGGACGATGTGTGGAATGCCTTGGGCAAACTACCCGTAGGCAAGCAGTTTAGTAGAGAAATGGCTAGTAAGCTAGAAGCCAGTTTAAAAGGCGTGGTAAATAAAAGTGCCAACCTTTTTGAAGCTTTGAAGCTGCGTTATTTTGGTCCTATTGATGGTCATAACATCACCAAATTAGTAGATACCTTAACCGATTTACGCAATATTCCTGGTCCAAAAATTTTACATATTCATACCGTGAAAGGTAAGGGATATGCTTTGGCGGAAAAAGACCAAACCAAGTGGCATGCACCAGGGTTGTTTGATAAAGTAACTGGCGAAATTTATAAAAAAGCCATCACAGCACCACAGCCTCCTAAATACCAAGATGTATTTGGCCATACCATGATAGAACTGGCTGAGCAAAACCCAGCGGTAATGGGTGTAACACCCGCCATGCCTAGCGGAAGTAGCTTAAAGTTTATGATGGAAAAAATGCCTCACCGTGCCTTTGATGTAGGTATTTGTGAGCAGCATGCCGCCACCTTAAGTGCAGGTTTAGCCACACAAGGTATGCGAGTGTTTTGCAATATTTACAGCAGCTTTATGCAGCGTGCGTACGACCAAGTAGTACACGATATTGCCATTCAAAAACTACCCGTGGTTTTATGTTTAGATAGAGCAGGTTTAGTGGGTGAAGATGGACCTACCCACCATGGTGCGTACGATATACCGTATTTTAGGTGTATTCCTAATATGATTATTAGTGCCCCTATGAACGAGCAGGAGCTACGTAACCTAATGTATACTGCCCAGCTACCCAGTACCCAATACCCTATGGTAATTAGGTACCCACGTGGCGAAGGTGTAATGCCAGAGTGGAAAACTGCGTTTGAACCCATACAAATAGGCAAGGGCCGTAAAATAAAAGACGGTGCTGAAGTGGCTATTTTATCTATTGGTCACCCCGGTAATTTTGTTACACAAGCTAT
>RDXK01000207.1 GCA_004292605.1 Bacteroidota bacterium | reverse complement strand
GTATTTATGGATTTGTTCTTCCAAATACCCGTATACTCGTAACCTGCCTTTGCACTAAAGCCTTTACCAAACGCAAATTGTAATTCCACTTGCTTTTGAAGAATATTGGTTTTTTGCTCGGTTTGCTTTTCCACTCGATTGGTTAAATTACTATACGTGCCCTGGTAGCTCAATTGAAATTGCTTATATAATGTATTTATTTTTAATATACCCTGTAGGTTCCTAAAAGCAGATTGCTGAAGCACTGTTCCTAATAATTGAGGGCTTCTGCTACTGTTTCCGTTTAAGCCAAGTGTGACCCCAGTTTTTATAGTGGCAAAATATTTAGTAGCATCTACATTCCATCTCTTAGTTGCCAAAGAGTTTATAAAAGCTAAGTAGTTGCTTACGTTTAACAATTGTATAAACTGCTGCTGGCTAAGCCAATTCCGTGTATTTTGTTCACTAGTGAAAGAACAATTCATGTAAATGCCTTTAATAATATCTCTATAACCTATTCTTGCAGTAACAAAGTATGATCGTGGATTTTGTATAATATTATTATGATTCGTGGCTGAGCGATAATTGGTTAGCACCAAGCCACTATAGGTATTTACTAACGGATAAATGTTATTTGAGTAGCCGATATCAGCTAATAGATTCCAAAAGCTATTAAGCTTATATGTAGTTTGCACTGTAGGTGCTACCGCTGTAAGGCGTTTACTGCCATTTGCAAAGGGTATATTAAACCAAAACTGTGTAATAGGTAATAGCCCGCTTACAGTCCATTGCCTGTGCTGCCAAGTAATTTTACTGTCACTTTTTAAATAAAGTTCGGTATTTGTTTGCTGTACATTAAAGCTATCCTTCCGCACTTCCGATGCACTTGTGGACACCCTTAAATTACCGATATTGGAGTACCGTCCTGCGTTGGCACTAAAAGCTTGTTCCACTAAAAATTTTCGAATACGCCTACTTATTTTAAACGAAGCAAACGATGAGAATACTTGTTGCTGCAAAGTTTGATTCAAACCATTGTAAGCTACTCCATTATTAAAAAATGTGGCGAACAAACCAGGTGTTATTGCCAAATTTTGCTGCATACTAGCCCAATTGGTATTCCATATCATTTGGTACACCGTTCTACCTTTGGTACGCATTACCAATAAATTATTTTCGGCACTAGTAAATCCAAAACGGAGGTCTTGATTATGCTGAAACAAGCCGCCCACAAAAGCGGTAGCAGGCAAGTTTTGATAGGTAAAGTTAAGCTTGTTCGAAAAATATTGTTTTTCTACATTTTTAGTCAATTCTGCACCAGCACGTAGGTAAGTTTTTCCGTTTCTGTTTTGTAAAAACTCTCGAATTTCAACCGTAGTATCCACAAAAAAAATCGTGGAGTTATTGGTTACGGTTCTCGCATTTTCATCGGCAATAAAATCGGCATTTAACTTTAGTTGGTACTGATTACGTAACGTACGCAATTGGTTCACACTTAGAAAATGTTCCCGGTTATTCAAATATCGTTTCGCTTGCACGTTTGGATTAGTTACCAATGTAGTGTTCAAAAGCCCACTTTTAACAGTTTCTACATTAAAATCGTCTTTGCTATCCTCCGCCATTAAATTATTGGCTTCCTTGCTATTTACTACCCCTATGTTATTTGTTTTATACACTACTAGTGTTTGTTTATTACTGCCAAATTTCATGGGAACCCACTCGGCATCCCACAACGTGGCTGGCAAACCCAAACCTAATTTCACACGACCAAGTAGTCTGTTTTTTGCTTTTTTGGTTAGTTTTAAACTTAAGGCGGCTCGGTTGCTTTGGCTAATACTATCTAATAATTTAATGGGTTGATGGTTCTCTAATATTTGAACTTGTTCTACCGCATTTGCGGGTACATTATTACTGGCCAAACCGTAACGAGCATCTAACAAATCTAATCCCTCAATGTAAAATTTGTTAATGGGGCGGCCTTGGTATTTAATAGTACCACTTTCCATTACCTCTATCCCTGGTAACCTTTTTAAAACATCTGCAATCACTGCATCGGTGGGAGCTACGAAGTCTTTGACGGTATAATTGATAGTATCGCCTTTTTGAGAAATTGTATTGCGTTTTACAAATACATTTTTTAACTGGTTGGTACTAGCATTTAGTACAAACTTCATCGGTTGAAGTGAAGCCGCTTTTTCTTGCTTGGTATATCCAATAAAACTGGCTACTACAGCCGTTTTTGGAGGTAATTTGTGAGCATATACAAGCCGAAAAACACCTTGCGAATTTGTGAAACCGTAGGCTAAAGTACTACTGGAACCATCTTGTAGTGTCAAGGTGGCATTTACCAGTGGCTTTTCCAACGAATCAACAACAGTTCCAGTGATTACTGTTTGTGTACGACATATATTCCAACTGAAAAAGCAAACAACAAACAATAAATACTTAATCATTAATTAGTAAGCTCAAGAGGATTATTATTTCGTGAACCGTTTATTCGGCTACCATCCGATCCGTTCCCAGTTTTTTGAAAATTTACTTGCGTGCTGGTACCCATAATTCCTTGCACCACACCATTAGGGTTAGCCACCAATTTTTTCCCAAAATCATTAAACTCCGAAGACGTTAGAATTCTCTTTCCTTTTAATAAATCACGAGAATCCACTTTCGTATTTTGAAATCCTAAAAACTCAAATACTACCTGCCTTTTAGTGTCATATGCTTCGAGGATTAATCCAGGAAGCCCATTTAACTTCCAAGGGCCAGCAGCCACGGGAATCTCTGGGGTATACCATACTTCGTAGGTTCTTCCCTTAAATTGCCCTATAGCCTTATTTGCAAGAAAACCCGAAATTTTTTTCTGTTCAGTTTGCAATTGCCATGCGATTGTAGGATACTCGGCCTTTATTGCCATAGTATCATAAATGAACGGCTGGAACCTATAAAGTTCCTTCTTCTCAAAAACTGTATACCAACTTTCAAAACTATACTTACTAAGTTTTATTACAGGTAGTTCTGTTTTCCCCTGATAAATCCCTGCTGTGGAAGCTGAATCATCTTTGTACCAAGTATAACTTTTATAAAGCGACGAGGAGGAAGAAAAATGAAGCATCATTTCTTCTTGATAAAAACGGTCTGGTTGGGTAGTGTCTTTTTGGTGTTTAAATTGATAGTAAACGACACCAGCCGAGTTATTTTGCCCGACAGAAATTAGTGGGGTTAT
Source organism: Bacteroidota bacterium (assembly GCA_004292605.1). Taxonomy (GTDB): domain Bacteria; phylum Bacteroidota; class Bacteroidia; order Chitinophagales; family Chitinophagaceae; genus UBA10646. The sequence continues at coordinate 4,870 of RDXK01000207.1, read as the reverse complement.
AGTTAAGATGGCAACAATAAGTCGTGAAATCATAGTTTTAGAATTTTCGTTTTTTGAAAAAAGGCTGTGTTGGAAAACACAGCCTTCGTAGAGGCTATTGGCAACCAGAAAACATATTAAGTACGGACACCACAGCAGTCAAAGCGGGAACTTCCTTCTTTACTAATACAGTTGCTAGAATTGTAGCCTCGACTTGACCACACTCACAGCAAGCTGTTACAGTAGCCGTTCCGGTCCAACAACCGCCCTCAACCGTTGTACTAGCAGTACCACAATTCCACTCCTCAACGGCGGAAATTGTTTTGATAATTTTTGGCGTCACAACAGGCTTCTCTCCATGGTTTGCTGCGTTGGCACCTACAAAAGCCCCCCATCATAAGTGCAACAGCTAGAAATTTTTTCATATTTTAAAATTTCATTCGAAAAGAAAAAAAAAAAATGATTTCTCCAATTAAATTTTACAAAAATTATAACAAAATATTTCTCGTTTAACATTAACCGTTTGGTCTTTGTGTAAAATGAAACAATTTACAAGCATAAACCAAAATTCAGCTTCAAAAACTCTTAGCTTAATGATCCAAGTATATATCATAAAAAAAGCCAATCGCGTCCGCAATTGGCTTTAATTATTTATCTGAGAATTCGCTTAGGCTAAGGCCTTTTTTACTAAATCGGCGGCCTCACTTAACTGTATAGCACTTTGCACTTGCAAACCGCTTTCATCTATTAATTTCTTGGCTTCCTCTGCATTGGTACCTTGTAAACGCACAATGATGGGTATATTGATATTTCCTAATTTGTTGTAGGCTTCTATCACACCGGCTGCTACCCTATCGCAACGTACAATACCACCAAAAATATTAATCAAAATGGCTTTCACCGCAGGGTCCTTCATAATGATTCTAAAACCGGCTTCTACGGTTTGTGCATTGGCAGTACCACCTACATCTAAAAAGTTAGCAGGTTCGCCACCGCTTAGTTTAATCATATCCATGGTAGCCATCGCCAAACCAGCACCGTTTACCATACAGCCCACATTACCATCAAGCTTTACAAAGTTCAAATTATATTGGCCAGCTTCTACCTCGGTTGGGTCTTCTTCAGTAACATCTCTTAAACTGGCTAAATCTGGGTGACGCATCAATGCATTGTCGTCCAAATTCATCTTACAGTCTACCGCAATTATTTTTTCATCGCTGGTTTTAAATAAGGGGTTAATTTCAAGCATAGCACAGTCTAACCCTACATAAGCATTGTATAAATTCGTTACAAACTTTACGCAGTTTTTAAATGCCTCACCGCTTAAGCCTAAGTTAAAAGCTATTTTGCGTGCTTGGAAACCTTGTAATGGGCTGCCAGCATGTACCCACTCCTTAAATATTTTTTCAGGTGTGTTATGGGCTACTTCTTCAATATCCATACCACCTTCGGTACTGTACATAATTACATTTTGCTTGGTACCTCTATCTAGTAAAATGGATAAGTAAAACTCCTTTACAGGGTTAGGGCCGCTATAATAAACATCCTGTGCTACTAACACTTTGTTTACCACTTTACCTGCTTCACCCGTTTGTATAGTTACCAATGTACCACCTAAAATATTTTTAGAAATAGTAGCAATATCTTCTACGCTTTTGCCTACGGCCACGCCACGCTGTTCCGTACCTACAATTTTTCCTTTTCCACGGCCACCCGCATGAATTTGGGCTTTCACTACCGCAAAATTGTTTCCGGTTTGCGTTTTAATTTGTCGGTAAGCTTCTTCAGCCGCCATTACATTATCTACCGCAATACCTTCTTGTACCGGAACATTGTATTTTTTAAGCAACTCTTTTGCTTGATATTCATGCAAATTCATACAGCTATTTTTTTGTGGGGCGAAGATAAGGATACACCCAACACAATTGAACCCTAACACGTTAGGAAAACTTATTTATTTGTGAAATATTTTGCCCATACGGCTATAGTAAGTTCCGCAAAACCCGTAGCCACTTGCCTTAAATGATTATTTTTAGCACGTAAACCACGGTTTTATGCGTATATATTGCTTATGGCTCTGTTTAGTTTTTTCGGGTGTGCTGCAGGCTCAGTACCCAAAGCTAGTAATTCAGTTTGCCAATAAGGGCGGCACCGTAGGCAATTTTACCAACCCCAGCACCTATTTATCGGCACGGGCCATTGCCCGCCGTACTAGCCAAAACATAGCTTTGGATAGTACCGATTTACCCGTGAGCCAACAATACATCAATACCGTATTGGCCCAAGGCCCCGTAACCCTACTAAGCCGAAGCAAATGGCTGAACCAAATTTTAGTACAATGCACCGATGCTGCTACCCTACAGCGTATACGCCAGCTACCTTTTGTGGTAAGTACCCGTGGCTTAGGATTTAGACCATTGCCTAGTACCAACTATGCAGTAAACGGTAAACGCATGGAAACCTTTCAAGCCTTTCCAGAACCTACCGTAAATAGTAGCCGACTACAAAACACGCCCTACAATTATTTTAATGCCACCACACAAATAAGCTTGCATAACGGACAGTTTTTGCACAACAAAGGTTTTAGAGGTCAGGGTATATGGATAGCCATGCTGGATGGTGGTTTTAACCAATACCGCACCATTGCAGCGTTTGATAGTGTACGCCAAGGTGGTAGAATTTTGGGGGAAAGAGATTTTGTAGATTTTGACAATAGTGTAAACGAAGACGACCCGCATGGCCGCCACTGCCTAAGTACCATTGCCGCCAACTGGCCTAACCAAATGGTAGGTACCGCCCCCATGGCAAGTTTTTGGCTACTACGTACAGAAAATGCTGCCACAGAATACCCCATAGAGGAATTTAATTGGGTGGCGGGTGCAGAGTTTGCTGATAGTAGCGGATGCGATATGATTTCGAGCAGTTTGGGGTATATAGATTTTGATGATGCCCAATTTAATTATAGCTACAGTAATTTTTATAACAATTCTGCCATAAGTACCAAAGGTGCTGCAGCGGCGGCAAAAAAAGGCTTGATAGTAATGAATAGTGCGGGCAATAGCGGCACTAGTGCTTGGCGTTATTTGGGTTTTCCGTCCGATGCGGATAGTGTGTGTGCCGTAGCCGCTTGCGATGCTAACAGAAATATTGCTGGTTTTAGTAGTTGGGGATGGCCGGGCAAAGTAAAACCCAACGTAACGGCCATGGGTTTAAATGCTACAGTAGCAGGTAATACGGCTGCAGGTGTAAGTAGTGGCACTAGTTTTTCGAACCCCATAATGGCGGGCTTAGTAGCCTGTTTATGGCAGGCATTTCCTAGGCTGAGCAATATGCAAATTTTAAATGCCTTGTACCAAAGTGCGGATAGGTTTGCCAACCCCGATAATAGATTTGGTTTTGGTATACCCAATATGCAAACGGCCTATAGAAATTTAAAACGTGCTGAAAATACCAGCTTATATGGCAGTACATGGTTTTGGGCTGCTCCTAACCCGTTTTCAGATACGGTGCAGGTTCGGTTTATTGGTCGTGTAGATGGTACTGTTACCGTAGCGTTGGTAAATAGCAGTGGCACCGTGGTAGCTACCCAAAATATTACCAGCGAACGAGAGGAAATGTATACCATCCGTTTTACCAATTTATCATCGTTACCCGGCGGAACTTATACGGTTAGATACACAGATGGTACTACCACCCAAACAGCTAATTTGCAAAAATTAGGGCCTTTATTTCAAGATTGGTTGGTGGCTACGCCAAACCCTTTTAGCAATGCATTTACCGTATTTGTGCAACCTGTAGTTACGGGCACTTTATCACTAAGATTGCTTTCGGCAGATGGCAAAGTAGTAGCCAGCAAACAGCAACCAGTAACACAAGGCACATCAGTAAATATTTCGTTTACGGAGGCTGCTTTGTTGCCCGCTGGGGTGTATTGGTTACAAGCTATTAACGGCAGTGCAGAAAAACGTATTTCAATTTTGAAAGGAAAGTAAACTGGTGAAGGAAACCATCCTTCATCAATAAACCTTACGAATATTTCTTTACGGTGTGTAGAAAGAAAAAACTGTCCTAAAAAAACTAATAACCACCCTCTCTATCCACAGCGGGGAAACCAATATTTTAGGTATGCCAGTAAAATACATTTACTTTAATACATGGCTGTAGCTATTCCCAAACTATCAAAATTATTTACTCCACGGGAGGTGCTACTATTTACGGCGTTTTATGTGGTATCATCGCTTATTTATTACACCGTCACATGGCTTACCTATAGTTCCTTTGAAACGCAGTTGCTCCCCTTTTTTAATATCGAGGAGTTTTTTGCGGCATCGGGCACCTTGTTTATCATTAGTTTTTTTGTAACCATTCCTATTTGGTACATCACTAGCGTAGCCCTAAAAACCTATAGCAATACCATCACCATTGCTGCCCACGCTGTTCTTCTTCCTTGTTATATAACCGCCTGCTATTATATACAAGTACAGATAACCGATTATTTTGGATGGGCTATGTTTTGGGGTGGTTATAAAATAGTTTGGTTGCTGTATATGCTACTACTGTTTTACATGGTGCAGTTTGGTTTTATTCACGCGTACGCCTACTTCCAACAATTTAAAAAAGAACAAGAGGAAAAAGTTACGCTAAGTGAAATTGCCCTGCGTAGCGAACTTACCGCCCTAAAAGCACAGTTAAACCCACATTTCTTACACAATCTTTTTAATTCTATCAATGCCAGTATACCACCGGAAAATGAAAAGGCAAGAACATTGATAGTACAACTATCCGATTTATTTAGATACCAAAACTACGCTAGCAGGCAGGAACTAGTAACCCTTGGGGAGGAATTGCTATTTCTAGAAAACTATCTTCAACTCATAAAAATCCGATTGAA
>RDXK01000206.1 GCA_004292605.1 Bacteroidota bacterium | reverse complement strand
CTTGCTGTAAACTAGCTTTTTGCTGTGCTAGGGCTTGTTCCACCGCATTTTGTTGGTTAGTAGCGGCTTGCTGTAGCTGCACTTGTAATTGCTGCTGGGCAAGGGCAAACTGCTGTTCCTTTTGTAAAAATTCTGCCTCTTTTGCGGCTTCTTTTTGCTTGTAGTTTTCTAAAAATCGCTCCCGCCATTGTTCGGCTTTGGCATTTACTTCTTTTTCTACTTCTTGCTTAAAAGCATCGGTAGGGGCAAATTGATGATTGCAATTGGGGCAGGTAATAAAGCCAGACATAGCGTAACGGGTTGGTGTTTAAAAAAGACTCGAAAATAAAAATGTGCGGAAGAGGAGATTCGAACTCCCACACCGTTTCCGGCGCTACCACCTCAAGGTAGTGCGTCTACCATTTCGCCACCTCCGCAGTAATAGGTGCAAATGTATTGGTTGTACGTTTACGATTGTGCACCTTTAGGTAATATTATTCTAAAGCAAGTACCCTTATCTACCTCACTCCATTTTATAAAAATTTGGCCTCCGTGGTATTGCTCTACTATCCGTTTGGTAAGGGTAAGCCCCAAACCCCAGCCACGTTTTTTAGTGGTAAAACCGGGTTTAAATACTTTGGCTATGAGGTTTTTTGGAATGCCTTTCCCCGTATCGGTTACATCAATAAATATATTACTTGAATCTTCTTTGATAGCTAATAAAATGGTGCCTTTGCCGTTCATGGCGTCTAGGGCGTTTTTTAAAAGATTTTCTATTACCCAATCAAACAGCGGGGGCGATACCATGGCTGGTACATAACCATCCACACTGGTTTCCACGCTAAATAGTACTTTATTACTAGCACGTTTGCGTATATAATCTACCATTAGGTTTAGCTGGGCTAAAAGGTCTACCTCCTCCAGTTGCGGTGTACTGCCTATTTTTCCAAAACGTTCACTTATTAGTTGCAGGCGGTTGATGTCTTTTTCTATTTCTGGGGTAGTGGCAGCATTGGCGGGTTCTGTTTGCAATACCTCTAGCCATCCTTTTAAACTGGTAATGGGTGTGCCTAGCTGGTGAGCCGTTTCCTTGGCCAAGCCTGCCCATAGCTGGTTTTGCGTGCTTTTAAATTGCTGCCGCTGTGCTAGTGCCAATACTAATATAAATATGGCTACCACCAATAATTGAATAATAGGGTAGTAGCGGGCTTCCTTTTGTAGCATACTTTCTCCGTAGTAATATTTATTGGCTATATAAGGCGAATCGGACAATACTAGTTCCAGCGGGGCGTGTAATTGCTTAAACTCTACTAGTTTTTCTTGTAAATATTGTGGGTTTTGGGCTACAGCAAAACTATCTAGGTTAAGGTAGTTTTTTGTTAAACTATCTTTTTCGTTGGTTTCAATAATGGGGATATCATCGTTCTCGGCGGATATTTTGGCGGCTAAGTTCAAGCTTAGGCTATCCGTACTGTTTAAAAGAGTTTTTTGAGCATCCACCCATAGCAATACTTTTTGCTTTTCCTCTAAAGCTATTTTTTCAGCAATATGTTGGGTAAAAAACAGCGTACCTATCACAATGCCGATGGCTACAATTACTAAAAACGATTTCCAATTGAGCCAATGCATCATACAATCTCGGTTTTACGATACCTTATGAAGGTGGTATTTTTATAAAAATGGATTTTATTTACGTAAAAGCATTACTTTTGCCATCCCAAAAATTCTGAAAGCAGAGTTTTAACATTGGGAGTTGTATTCAATGATACAACGTTTGAACCAAAAAATTTGAAAACATGGCAAAAGAAATTTCAACCTACGTGAAGTTGCAAGTGAAAGGCGGAGCAGCCAATCCAGCACCACCAGTAGGTCCGGCCCTTGGTAGTAAGGGTGTGAACATTATGGAGTTCTGTAAGCAGTTTAATGCTAGAACTCAAGACAAAATGGGTAAAGTATTACCTGTTTTAATTACGGTGTATACCGACAAGAGTTTCGACTTTGTTATTAAAACACCTCCTGCCTCTATTCAGTTATTAGATGCTGCTAAGTTAAAAGTGGGTCAAGGTTCTAAAGAGCCTAACCGCGTAAAAGTAGGTAAAGTAACTTGGGCTCAAGTAGAAGCTATTGCACAAGACAAAATGCCCGATTTAAACTGTTTTACCATCAATAGTGCCATGAAAATGGTAGCTGGTACAGCACGTAGCATGGGTATTACTGTAGAAGGTAAAGCTCCTTGGGAAAATTAATTATTTATCTACTTAAAAAACTTTAGAAATGGCAAAATTGACTAAAAGAAGAAAGGCTGTAGAAGGCAAGGTAGATAAGAACAAAATCTACTCTTTAGCAGAAGCTACTGCACTTGTAAAAGAAATAAACACAACAAAATTTGATAGCTCGGTAGATATACACGTTCGTTTAGGTGTAGACCCTAAAAAAGCCGATCAGCAAGTACGTGGTACCGTAAGTTTACCACACGGTACTGGTAAAACTAAGCGTGTATTGGTGCTTTGTACGCCTGATAAGGAAGAAGCCGCCAAAGCCGCTGGTGCTGATTATGTAGGATTGGATGAGTTTATTGCAAAAATTGAAGGCGGATGGACGGATGTAGACGTAATAGTAGCTACACCAAGCGTAATGCCTAAAATTGGTAAATTGGGTAAAGTATTAGGTCCTCGTAACTTGATGCCCAACCCTAAAACGGGTACTGTAACAAACGATGTAGCAGCTGCTGTAACCGATGTAAAAGGTGGTAAAATAGCGTTTAAGGTAGATAAGGCGGGAATTATTCATGCTTCTATCGGTCGCGTTTCATTTACTGCACAAAAACTAGCAGAAAACAGCCAGGAGTTGATGAATGCTTTAATCAAATTAAAGCCTACCACTTCTAAGGGTGTTTATGTACGTGGTGTAAGCATGGCCGCTACCATGAGTCCTGGTATTACCATCGATGCAAAATCATTATCTAACTAAATCCTGGTGATTCCTGTAAAAAGGAAAATGACCCGGGTACAAATCCTAAAAATTAGTTATGACCAAAGAACAAAAAAACGAAGTAATTGAGCTTTTGAAAGAAAAGTTCAATCAGTATAACAACTTTTACGTAACCGATACTGAAAGCTTAACAGTAGAGCAAATAGGTAAGCTGCGTAGAGAGTGTTTTAACAAGCAAGTAGAAATGAAAGTGGCTAAAAACACTTTGATTAAGAAAGCTTTAGAGCAAATTGATGGTGAAAAATATGCAGAAGTGTACAACAGCTTGCATAAAGTAACTGCCCTTATGTTTTCTGAAAATCCTAAGGAGCCTGCTCTTATTTTATCTTCATTCCGTAAGGCTACCAATGGTGCCCGCCCAGAATTAAAAGCCGCTTTTATTAACGGCGATGTATTTGTAGGCGATAGCAACTTGAAAACCTTGGAAAAAATCAAAACCAAGAACGAGCTTGTTGGCGAAGTTATTGGTTTACTTCAGTCGCCTGCTAAGCGTGTATTGGCAGCATTATTGCACCACCACGAGGGTAAGGAGGCATAGTTTACAGTTTAGTGTTTAAATTACCAAAGCCTGTGAGGTTCAAAGTCGGGCAAATTTTATTCACCATCCGCCGGAGTAAAAACGAAGAAGGCGGTTAAAAAGTAAAAATATGGCAGATATTAAAGCGTTAGCCGAGCAGTTAGTAGGCTTAACAGTAAAAGAAGTACAAGAATTAGCTGATGTGTTAAAAGCTGATTACGGAATTGAACCAGCTGCTGCAGCAGTAGTAGTTTCTGGTGATGGTGGTGGCGGAGCCGCTGCAGTAGAAGAAAAAACATCTTTTGATGTAATTCTTGTAAACGCAGGTGCTAGCAAACTAGGTGTAGTTAAATTAGTAAAAGAATTAACTGGCTTAGGTTTGAAAGAAGCAAAAGACCTAGTAGACGGTGCACCAAAACCAGTAAAAGAAGGTGTGAGCAAAGCAGAAGCCGACGATTTAGTTGCAAAACTAAAAGAAGCTGGTGCCGATGTAGAAGTGAAGTAATTAACACACAAACTACGTATAGAACCCCGCCGTATTGGTGGGGTTTTTTATTGTTGGTACCCGGCGTTGGTATCCATTAATGGTGAAGCTAGCCGGTACTAGATGTGCCTACACCAAACCACAAAGTTGGGAGTAGCAAACGAATTATTTAGAACGGCTTTTGTCAATGCATGATTGGGATGGGTTTACTCATTTTAAAAAATGTATTTATAGATGGTAAAAATCTAGTAGTAAACAGTAGCCGTATTTTATTCAGTAAGCCTTGGTATGCCATACTTACTACTGAAGAAAGTAAGTATTATTTATTCGTTTTTTCGGGTTCTACATTCACTTCCACGTTTTCAAACTCCATATTGAAGCCTCGTTTTATAAACTTGCTGTATGCTGTAGGATATTTATTTTTAAATTCCTCTGTGGTTAGCAACTCGTAACGTCCCTTTTTTAGATTGTCTAGTTCATAGTTTCTGTTCGAAATATACAACCACCTCTCACCTGTGAATTGGATGGGTATGGTTATTAATGGTTCTTTGGTAAATGACACTTTGAGGCTTAGAAAACGTAGCTGCGTTACATAGAATTTTAAATTGCCGGTGCTGTTTAGTATTAGCCGATAGAAATACCGTTCCGTCCACGAATCCAGAAATTCATCGTGTGGTACGGTGGCTAATTCCACAGTGGGTTTGTTCGCCAGTTTTAAAAACAGGCTGCTATTTTTTGGCCTATGCAGATAGATATTTACTACTGGAGGTATCGGTATCGTGTCGCTGGCGTTGGCTACAAGCTGTAATAATGATAGCAGTAGCAGAAGGAGTACTGTTTTCATAAATGAAATTGTTTGGGGAATAATACATGCAAAAGCACAAGTTAAAACACTTTAGGTTTTTACTGGATGGGTAGATGGAACTGGCAAAACTAAATTCAACATATTTTGGTTGGTGGAATAGATGCGGCTGCCCGAGTATATTCTTTTTACTACAATCTCTACAACCATCGAAACTACTGTATACTGCTATAAACTTGTGGACGGCATTAACAAGGGTTGTTAGCTATGTGTATGCTATTTAGCCTAATTCTAAAATCGTTCAAGTTTAGCGGAGTACTTGGGTGGGTAATGGCTCGCCATAAAGTAGGTTGTGGTTAGGTAAATATGTTTAGTTATTAAAAAGTTATACATGCTAGTCACTTTAAAACAACGGTGGCTGTTGCCCAGCCAGCGTTGTTATCGCCTTAGAAGTTAATTAACTTTAAACAAGAAGAACCCTTCTGGACGAACATTTGGTAGGCTTTGCCAATTATTCACTCCCAGCATTTGGTTTAGCTGTGCTGTAGGCCACACAAAATTTGTACCGGCAGTCGTTACCCGACAGGACATGTTCACCGTTAAGCCCCTTAAGCTCGGGAACGATAATTGATAAAAGCCTCTCTTTATTGGGATTAGTCCTAATTTAAGCTGGTAAAAAGTAGAAGTTTCTTGCAATGCGAAATGTTTTGATCCTTCACTGTTCCGCTCCGATAGTGCTAAGCCTGGGTGCCCACGCTCAATTAAAAAGTTGAAATTTTTTATCGCTCCCGAATGATTTAGATTTACAGGAGGAACGTATGAGGCCATGGCAGAACTGTCAAAATCTAATATATTCATTAGCCCGCCTACAATATCTAATTTTTCCAAACATATAGTTCTATTGCTAATTAACTCCAAACCGCATTTCGGCAACACAATTTCAAAGTAAATAGTGTCGTTTATTTTATAAATATTTTTTGGATTTTTGATCGTGGAAATTGCGTTATAGGCAAAAGCCGCGTTCTCACACTGTTTTTTACAGCTAAAACTAGTAACCACCCCCAATAGGGTGATTACTAGTAATACTTGATTAAATAATTTACTACTCATATTCATCAAATTATTGATTGGCCTATAAACTATCATGTTACTTTAAAATAATACCAATGCTTGGGCATGACAGCAATTACGGTTTGCCAATTGTTTACGCCGAGCATTTCACTTAGTTGATTTGTCGGCCAAATTGTTGGAAAATTTACTGTAGTAACCCTGCAGGTCATTTGCTCGGTAACTGCATGTACGTGACTATTGCCAATATGAAAGAATCCTTTCGACTTACAAATAACTCCAACCGTTAAAACAAATTTGTCTGCTTTTTCAGCGAATAAAAACTCTCTAGTTCTAGTTCTGTGAAAGCTACTCGATGATTCACGGCCTAATTCCCCAAGTTGAAAAATGAAAGTGAAGTCGTTTAGTGCGTGTCGGTAGTTCAATGTTGTACTATTATTATTTGACATTGAGGCACTGTCGTACGAATCAAAATCTAGCATAATACCCACCCTTCGTAAATCTTCCACACACGTAGTTTGGTTTCTAATTAGCTCTACCCCGCATTTATTAAACTCAAAACTTAGCCATAAGGTATCACCCACCTTAAAAATATTACGCTGTTGTAGTGCTTTTGCGGTACCCTCAAATGCAAAGTTTGCATTTTCACATTGCTTGCGGCAGCTAAAACTAGTAACCACCCCCAGTAGGGTGATTACTAGTGATATTTGATTAACTAATTTATTACTCATATTGTTGAAATAATTGGTTAGTTAATGTTGTATTATTAGGTAATAAGCTATTTAGCCTAATTCTAAAATCGTTCATATTCAAAGGCGTGGTGGGGTGGGTAATGGCTCGCCATAAAGCGTTATTGTTGAAATAGTCAACTTGATCAAGAATTCCTGAAACTGGCTCCACGATATTACTTGCCGGGTCAATTAGATCGTAATACAACCCAATGGGTACCCATCTGTAGGCGTCTTCTTGAATCCTGGGGCTATACTCTTCTAGATACCTAGTATGGCTGGTAAACATTCCAATAGGGCCAATAGTTTCTCGTTTTTGGTTTAGTACAGCATCGGCATTTAAACCATAACGTACACTAGCCAAATAATTTCCCATGTACATAGCGTAGCCATGATAAAGTTGGTAACTGGGTTTCTCGGCCGGGGCTAGTGCAACCGCCGTGGTAATAGCGCTTGCAGCTGCACGTAGTAAAGCAGTATCTTGTAAACCCAACAAATCGGCCCAAGATTTTTCGGAGGTGTACGGTATTACTAGCTCCGTAATTTTAAATATGTTTTTAAAAGTTTGCTTATAAATAGCTTTATCTGTTTCCTTGTACAGAGCGGCTAAAGTCATAGCTCCGTATACATTCCGAGCTACCTCACTGCTGCTTAAGTTCTCTAAATTGGTTCGGTAGGTAATTACTATATCTGGCTGCTGCGTGCTTAACGCAATTTTTACAAGTTGTAATATTGCCAACGCAATTCCTACCTTACCTTTTTTTGCATACGCCACTATTTTTTCTATCGATGCTGCATTTACCAATCCATCGGCCATAGCCTGCTGTTTGTGCATAGGGGCCCTAAACTCTGCACCGCTTTTAATTCCGAGTGAGGAATTTGTTAAGAGCACGTTGAGCCTAACCGAACTGCTAAAGGTACCGACAAATTCGCTTTCCGCTAGGGCTTTATGTTCTTGTAGCTGGTTGTGCACTGTGGCCGCCATCCATTTACGCATCCATCCAGTGAACCAGGCATTGGTTTGGTTTCCATAACGAGCAAAAGTGTATTCTGCTACTTGACCACGGTTAAAAACGCCCAAACGGTGCGATACAGGGAAAGCCATTTGCCAAATATTACGGTTTCGTATTCCGCGAACACTTGCAAGGTTATTTCTAAATCGGACCTTTATTTTTACTCTGTTTAAAAAACTTCGTCCACTAGCAAATTGCCCGTTATCGTTGGTATAGCTTTTATCTATTTTGAACCAGCGCTTAGCTATCATACGGACATTTTTTACGGGTACAGCAGCACCACCTGCGGCAATATGTGTATCAAAAACGGTGATGCGACCACGGGCTTTATTTGGATTATTAAAATTGCCCGATCCTGGAGGGTTTACTATACCACCACCAGGGTTACACCATTCTATCGCACAGCCTTCAGGGCCGGGCTCTAAGCAAGGGCATTGGTTAGTAACGGTAAGGGGCTGTGCTAAATTAGTGCGTGTAATAGTACGGTGGCCGCCAGCCATACCG
>RDXK01000205.1 GCA_004292605.1 Bacteroidota bacterium | reverse complement strand
TGAACCCATACAAATAGGCAAGGGCCGTAAAATAAAAGACGGTGCTGAAGTGGCTATTTTATCTATTGGTCACCCCGGTAATTTTGTTACACAAGCTATTAGAAACTTGCGTGCAGAAGGTATTAACCCGGCACACTACGATATGCGTTTTGTGAAACCGATAGATGAGGAAATGCTGCACGAAGTATTTACCAAATACCATAAAGTTATCACCATTGAAGATGGTACCGTAGTAGGTGGTTTTGGTAGTGCGGTATTGGAATTTATGAATGCCCATGGCTATCAAGCACAAGTAAAAATGCTAGGTATTCCAGATAGGTTAGTGGAGCATGGTACTTTAAAGGAACTACACCGGGAGTGTAATTACGATGCCCAGGCGGTATACGAAACAGCCAAAGCATTGGTAACTACCAGCATTAACGAAGCGGTGGAAACAGTGTAAAAACGAACAGGGTTGGAAATAGAGAATGGGGAGTTGGATACCGACTTCCCATTTTTTTTGGGTGGTTTTTCCTTTGGCGGCTTGGCTCCAAATAGATTTACTGAGTTAACTTTCAGTATCGATAACGAATGCCCATGTAAGATTTTCTATGTGGCTAGCGGATATTAATGGAACCTTTACAATTAACTAATATGAATGCTTCCACGTTTCTGGTCTAGTATATTTTTTTACGCCGTCCGTTACAATTGTCGGCATTATTGAATTTCTAAATTTTGCTTCATTATCACCTAAAAAAACGATTGGCTTACTTATTTGCAAAATATCAGTAGAGTTCCTCTCCGGCGGAAAGTACACTTTTACTTTTTTCTCTGAAAATTCACTTTTTATAGTCTGCAGTGTGGGAATTTGGTCGCTATCGGCACTTATTAGTACTAGTATATCGGTTTTATCTAATACACAATCCATAATCATACTTACCGCAATATTTACATCAGTTCGTTTTTCTTCTTGTCCAGTAAAAGACCCTTTGCAGAGCTTACACCTGATATCTTTATTTTGATATTTACCCTGTATTATTTCAATGGTATTTCCATGTAATAATTTGTTTGCAGAAAAGAAGGCGGCTTGTCGGCTACGCTTTTTATCATCGCTCGGCGGGGCAGTAAAGTATTTTACTTTCACCAAAGAGTGGTCGGGAGACAGAAAGGAATTACAAAACTTGACTAGATCTAACCAATAGTAATTTTTCCAAGTAGGTTCGCTTTTGCACTTATCTTTTAAGCCATTGTAAAAGTTAAAGCCGTCAAAATAAAATGTCACTCTTTTCATTGCATAAAAAAAGCTCCCAGAAGGAGCAAAGCTATAATACGGAGACTATAGCGTGGATTAAGATTGCAAATATAAACCGTCTAACTCGTTTTTGAAAATATTTTCTACAAAAATGGCCTTAAAATTTTGTGGCAACTAGCTAAAGTGCTGAACAACGCATCACTTCCCCCAACCAATCCCTTCCTAACCATTTGGTATAAAAAAAGCCCATGCATACATGTATGCATGGGCTACTAGCTGTAGGGGAAGGGCTCGAACCTCCACGAAGAAGTTAGCAAAAGCACAAAGGTTGGTGGTCAACCCCGGTAGTTATTGCTAACTACTCTATGCCATGTTTATCCTTTTATCTCCACCCCCGAGACGAGAGGGTATGTCTTCCAAAATTTCATCACCCCACAGTAAAAAGAGCTTTTTGCCTTGTTTGTTAATGCAATGTTACAGTAAAACTCATTTTCCTTGCAAATATTTCAATAGATTTTTTAAAACTTTCGTTTTTGTTTAGTCAGTAGAATTATTTTTGCTTTTTATTCAAAAAAACTATCGCCAATGCCCGTAAAATTGAATCTTGACAAATTAGATTACCAAATTATGCAGGTAATGATGGAAAACGCTGAAATTTCCTACGCCGATTTAGGTAAAAAACTATTTGTATCGGGCGGTACCATTCATGTACGCATAAAAAAACTACAGGAAATGGGTGTGGTAAAAGGCACCCGCCTAAATGTAGATTTAAAAAATCTTGGGTACGATGTTATTGCTTTTATAGGTATTTACTTAGAAAAAAGCAGTTTGTACGATGTAGTGGCCAAGGAGCTAAAAAAAATTCCAGAAATAGTACGGGTGAATTATACCACGGGCAACTATAGTATGTTTATAGAAGTGGTGTGTAAAGATATTCAGCAGCTACGTTTTATTTTACACGATGAGTTGCAAAAAATAAAGGGTATTGAACGTACAGAAACCCTTATTTCCTTGGAAGAAAGTTTTAACCGAAACGTTTTAGTTAGTGGCGAGCAATAATATAGTGTTGGTGCAAACACCTAACACCTCGGCCGATGTTTTGGCCAGTTTTACAGTGCTTACCCAAGCATGGGTAAACCGTGGTTATACCGTTACCCATGGGCAGCAATGGCCTAGGGAACTTGCCGCCACGGCGGGTTCATCATTGTGGCAACTTAATTTACCTAGTACACCACACGCCATCACCGTTTTGCTGCATAAAAAATGGCTTTCAACAGCGCTACTAGTATCACAGGAAACCATACCAATGGCCCAAGCCCAAACGGTATTGGTGCTACCCTGCCCTACCACCATAGCGGTAAAAAAGCAACCGGCAGCGGCCCAAAAATATGCCCAGCACCCACATTTGTTGGTAGCTACGCTGCCGCAAAAATTAGCATGGGAAGCATTGGGTATTTCTGCCGAAAAATTGTCGGTATGTGCACCTTGCTATACGGCTACTGTAACAGCACAGGAAAGGCAAAATACCGTTTGTACCACACCCATACAAAGTTTGCAGGAGGCTGTTTTGCTATTAAAAGCATTTAGCATTTTTAAAAAATGGCAGCAAACCAGCTATACACTTACATTGGTAATTCCTGATGGTAGTTTACAGCAGCAAGTAGCCGCCCAGCTACAAACCTATAAATACAAAACGCATGTAGCCACCAGCACCCAATTCACGGCATCGGTAGCGGCCAGTTGGCTATGTATTGGCTGGCAAATACCACAGCAGCATATAAGCTTGGCTTACCAGTGCTTTGCATACGGTGTACCGCTAGTATGTGCTTGCACACAGCAGGCCATGATACCTACCCACTGGCAAAATTTTGTGTATGCGGCCGAACCCACCCCGGAGGATATAGGTAAACTATTGCTACAAGCCTACCGAAACGAGGAGCAGCACAGTACATTTACCAAACTAAGTAAGCAGTACCATGAGCAAGTAAGTACCAGCAGTGCATCTGCCGAATTAGCTTCGCTTTTGGCAATTTGATTGTACATTTACCGCCAAAATTTTTTGCATGCAAACTTCTTCTATCCATATAGATGTTACGTTAGACAATGATAAAATTCCACACTCTATTAACTGGAGTGCCCAAAGTAGCACCGCCGAAAATGCACAAGCTGCCAAGGCCATGATTTTGAGCTTTTGGGATGGTGCCGATAAATCGGCTCTACGCATAGATTTATGGACAAAAGATATGATGGTAGATGAAATGGCCGACTTTTGCTACCAACACATCAGTGGCATGGCCGATATGTTTCAGCGGGCCACAGGTAAAGAAGGCTTATCGAACGATTTACGAATTTTTGCCAAAGCATTTTTAGCAAAATTTAGAGAACAGCAGGAAAAAGAAGCAGGATTAAGTAATCAATAACAACAAACATATTTAAAAATATTTTTATGAGTTTAGAAGCCAGCATCATGGAGCGTATGAAGGATGCCATGAAAAGTAAAAACGAGGCAGCTTTACGTGGTTTAAGAGCCATAAAAGCAGAAATAATAAAAGCCAAAACCGAACCCGGTGCCAATGGTGCTATTAGCGAGGAAGGTGAACTAAAACTATTGCAAAAGCTGGTAAAACAGCGTAGGGATAGCTTGGAAATTTTTACCCAACAAAACCGAGCCGATTTAGCCCAAAAGGAAACCGAAGAAATAGAAATTATTGAGCAGTTTTTGCCCAAACCACTTAGTGCGGAGGAGCTGCAAGCAGCCCTACAGCAAATTATAACCCAAGTGGGCGCCACTACGGCGGCCGATATGGGTAAAGTAATGGGAGCTGCCACCAAACAGCTAGCTGGTAAGGCCGATGGTAAAGCTATTTCTGCCATGGTTAAGCAGCTACTAGGGTAAGGGCCATGATAGATTTTATTTACATTATTCTAATAGCCATATCGTTATGGAAAGGTGTCACCCGTGGGCTAGTGGTAGCGGTATGTAGTTTTGCAGCCGTTATTATAGGGTTGGCCGCAGCCATCAAATTATCGGCCGTGGTAGCGGGCTGGCTACAAAAAAGCTTAGATATTGGTAGTGGCTGGCTGCCCTTTCTAAGCTTTTTGCTAGTAATGGTAGTAGTAGTGGTGGTGGTACGTATGATAGCCAATTTTTTAGAAAATAGTTTAGATGCTGTAAAGCTGGGCTGGCTCAATAAAATGGGTGGTTTTGCCTTGTACGCACTGTTGTTTACCATGGTGTATAGTGTGGTACTGTTTTTTGCAAATCAGCTACACATACTTACCCCGGCCGCTATACAATCGTCCCGTACCTATGGCTTTATTGCACCATGGGGGCCCACAGCGGTAGAGTGGCTCGGAAAATTGATTCCCATCTTTAAAAATGTGTTTGGCGAGCTAGAAAGTTTTTTTGAGCAAGTAGGTGCCGAAACTAAAAAATAAGCTTTGCATATATTTAGCGTAAAACCCTTATTTTGCAAGGGTACCCAAAACCACAGAACCCCTACCATACAAATTAGGCTCACATAAAGCATGAACTACGAAGTAAAAAAAATAGACAAGTTTTCATTTATTGAGGAAGGTACTGGCGAACCGCTAGTACTGTTGCATGGCTTATTTGGCGGCTTGAGTAATTTTAGCTTTTTGGTAGAGCATTTTAAACACACACATCGGGTGATAGTTCCCTTACTACCCCTGTTCGATTTGGATATTTTTCATACCACGGTGGGTGGCTTGCAAAAGCATGTACAAAAATTTATTGAGGTTAGGCAGCTATCTAATATTCATTTATTGGGCAATAGTTTAGGTGGCCACGTAGCTTTGGTGCATGTACTAAAACATCCGGAAAAAATAAAAACACTTACGCTTACGGGCAGCAGTGGTTTATTTGAAAATGGCATGGGCGATACCTACCCCAAGCGAGGCGATAAAGAATATATACGCAAAAAAACACAGCTTACTTTTTTTGACCCCGCGGTAGCTACCGATGAGCTGGTAGATGAAGTGTTTGAAATAACCAACAACCGCTTAAAAGTGATAAAAATATTGGCGCTAGCTAAAAGTGCCATCCGTAATAATTTGGGCGATGAGCTACACCAAATACAAACACCTACTTGCCTAATTTGGGGCAACAACGATATTATTACACCACCGTTTGTAGGCGAAGAGTTTAAAAAGCTCATTCAAAACAGCGAGTTGCATTTTATTGATCAATGTGGGCATGCTCCTATGATGGAAGTTCCACAGGCGTTTAATGAAATTTTAGCACAGTTTTTGGCCAAACATAACTAGGTATACCCGCTAGTTACCTACCTTGCAGCTATAGTACTATTATATGCTAGCAAATTCACTTATTAATACTACGTATCCGGCGGTTCATTTAACCGATAAGGTGGCTTTTGTGCTACAGCTGATGGACGACTATGATGTGTTACAACTACCCGTAGTAGAAAATCAGCAGTTGGTAGGCATGGTTACCAAGGCCGATTTGCTGGATGAGGAGGAACACCACCCCGTGGCTAGCTTACAGCATAAACTGTTAAATGCGGCGGTACAGTATAACCAGTATGTATTACAAATTTTAAAGTTACAAACACAGCATGTGTTACAGTTAGTACCTGTAATAAACGAGCAAAAAGCCTTGCTAGGCTGTATACATGTGCAGGAGATTTTAAACCAGCTACATGTATTAGTAGGGGCCAACGAACCTGGCGCCATTATAGTGCTAGAAATGGATAAACGCCAATATAGCTTTGGAGAAATTACCAAATTAGTAGAAACCAACGATGCTTATTTAACCCAGCTAAACACCTATACCGAGGCCAGCACCGGGCTGTTATTGGTAGTACTAAAAATAAACAAGCTAGAAGTAAGCGATGTAATAGCCACCTTCCAGCGGTACGATTACGTAATTAGATTTTTTATTGGAGAAGAAAGCTACGCCAACGAATTGCGAAGCAATTACGATGCCTTGATGAATTATCTGAATATGTAGTGGAGGGTGGGTGATGGTGAGGTGGGAAAAATTCTATAGATTTATTGTAGGAGATTTTTTACTGGCCTAAGTATTAGGTATTTGCTTGAAAGGCAATAAACGAGAAAAGGAAAACAGGAACAAAAGCCGAGGTTTTGGGAGGCTAAATGTTACCACCAATTTTTATAAAGACGATGAAATTAAAAAAAATACAGCTCAAGAAATTTAAACGATTCACAGACATAACACTTTTAGACATTCCTGAAAGTGCTAAGCTTATTATATTAATCGGACCAAATGGCTCTGGGAAAACATCTCTTTTTGAAGCATTTAAACAATGGAGTGGACGATATGGCGGACTTGGATATGTGTCCGACATATCTTACATCGCTAAGGATGAACCAGATTTCAATAATATTTGGTCGCAAAACATCAAAATTGAATTCCATGGAGCTAATCCGGATGATTCTATATCAAAGAAGAGAGCTTTTTACATTCGTTCTGCATATAGAAATGAAGCAGATTTTACAGTTAGAGGATTAAACCTGGTAGGTTCAGCATTAGACTCTCCAAGAATAAATACACTAATTGACAATGATGAAAGCGTTTCAGATAATTACCAGCGAATAGTTTCACATTCGAAAGCAAAAGTCTTCAGTGGGGATTCTGATGCAGAAACGGGCAAACAAATTCGGGAAGCACTGATTGGGAAAATAAGAGAATCTATGATAAGGGTTTTCGGAGACTTGATTTTAACAGGTCCAGGCGACCCACTAAAAAACGGAGCATTTTATTTTGAAAAGGGAACAACTAAAGACTTTCATTTTAAGAATCTTTCTGGGGGAGAAAAGGCTGCTTTTGATTTAATACTTGACATCATAACAAAACGAATTGATTTCAACGATACGGTTTATTGTATTGATGAACCCGATACCCACCTGCACACAAAGTTGCAAGCAAAAATACTTGAAGAATTATATTCACTTATTCCGGATAATTGTCAGTTAGTAATTTCAACACACTCAATCGGAATGATGCGTAAGGCTGTTGATATGCAAAAACAATATCCTGATAAGGTTTGCTTTTTCGATTTTCACGACAAAAATCCAGATGAGGTTTTAGAATTAAAACCTGCAAAAGTCACAAGAGAACTCTGGAGACAAACACTTTCTATTGCTTTAGATGATCTATCAGAATTAGTTAGTCCAAAAAGAATTATAGTGTGCGAAGGAAGACCTGCTAACCTCTCTGGAAAAAACATCGAATTTGATGCTCAGATTTTGAGAAAAATATTTAATGAATATTATTCCGATACTGATTTCGTTTCTGTTGGAAATGAAAAAGACGTTCGTTCAGAAAGGTTAGAATTAATAACAACTTTACGTTCCCTGAATATTGGAATTGAATTTGTGAAAATTATTGACAGAGATGATAGAAGTCAAGGAGAAATTGACGAATTACTCAAAACTGAAGGAGTTAGAGTTCTTAAGAAGCGTGACATTGAAAGTTACTTATTGGATGACGAAATAATCGAAAAATTATGCAAAGAAGTGGGTCGAGAGGATGCGATTCCTGATTGCATTAAGATTAAAGCTGATTCATTAGCTGAAAGTATTTCAAGAGGAAATCCAACAGACGATATTAAATCAGCAGCGGGTAAAATCTACGTTGAACTTAAAAAAAGGCTTTTTCTATCTCAATGCGGAAATTCTACAGAGACTTTTTTAAGGGATACAATAGCGCCATTATTGACAAAGGACACGAAATCATACTGTGAACTAGAAAGTGAAATATTTAAAGAAAAATAAAACTGGTGTTAACATGGGTTTTGCGTCATGTAGGGTGCAGTGCTTAAATTCAAGTGCAGTTTTTCAATTTAACTGTCGTGGAGGCATACAGTTTTATGCTCCGAAACCCGCCCGAACG
>RDXK01000024.1 GCA_004292605.1 Bacteroidota bacterium | reverse complement strand
GTTTCGGTTCAAATTTTGGATACTTTTCAAGGGCGAAAATACTATCGCCCCATTGGTTTTCGGCATCCGTTTGTACCCAAGGTTTCTATACACATTTTTTTCATAGATACGGGAACCACTTTTATAGAAACTTATACTAGTAAATTTCATCCTTTGAATTCTACTACATTGTTTTCTGGCTCTGTGCAGAATATTCCTTACTTTAAAGATGTATATCTAAGGTATCCGGATAGTGCTATTTCCGATAGAAAAGGAATTATTGATGCTAATACAATTAAAATTCAGCGTTGGCCAAATTCCTATTTTTTATTGGAGCAACTATTTACATATAGAAATTATTTCACTAGAGAAGAGCTAGAGGCACAGCTTGCTAGGTTTAGTGATGTTATTAAAAAGTCAGCAAAGTTTCGCCTACTTACACAATCTAGCAGTAATAAAAATAACTTTGATAATACCTATCCTGCTGGCATCAAATTGCTTACACCTAGTGGTGAGTTTCGGACAATGGGGCGGTCCACAGCCGCTACCTCTTTGATAGTTTTTTGGGCTAGCTGGTGTGGACCCTGTAGAAAAGAAATACCCTTGCTAAAAAAGCTATATGCTCAGCACAAGGGAAACGGTTTTGAAATAATGAGTATTTCGATGGATGCCAATCAAGCTAATTGGCAGATAGCCTTACGGCAAGAGGAAATGCCTTGGGCACAGTTTTTATTAACCGATTCATCGAGAGAATTTGTAAAGGTGAATTATGAACTTTCAGCCATACCCAAAAGTTACCTATTCGATAAAAACGGCATATTAGTGGAAAGATTTTTGGGATTGGAGGATACTATAAAAATGTACAAGGCTTTAAAAGAAGTATTGAAATGAATAATAGTAAGATAATATTTATGTTGTTTAAAGTTCTTTTGGTTATTGGGCTGTTTGCTAGTACTTCCGTTTTGGGACAGTTGAGATTACAGGAACCAGATAGCAGCTTCATAGGACATTTACCAGATGTAGAGATCTTGCACCTCGAGTGTGACACTGCTTTAAGTGAATATAAGTTTGTTAGAGAGCCTGGCGTACAGTATATGGTGATGTACCGCACTTTTGATTATGTTAACGATACGTATTGGAAGTACCAAGAAGGTAAACTAGCAGATAGTATTTTCAGGAAAATTGTTGATATATATAAAATAAGTGATATTGATTTTTATAAAATTCGAAAGCTACGATGTAGATTGAGTTTATTACTTGGTATCAATAGTTCCAACAAAAAACTAATAAGGATAGATACGGATAACGACGGAGATTTTATCGATGAACGGGCATATTCTGAAACTGAGTTTGGAGAACACACGCATATTAGGGTAAGTAATATAGAAATTTATGATAGCGGGTCGATTCTTATAAATTCAGTATTTGTGTCAGGTGCAGCTGGATTTGTAGATACTTCAGGTTACAACGA
>RDXK01000204.1 GCA_004292605.1 Bacteroidota bacterium | reverse complement strand
CCCGGCACTTAACGCCAAAATGGGCACTAAAGCCACCACGGTAGATTGTAATAAGATGCCCGTTTTACTAGCATTAAACTCTAATTCCAAAGCACCTTCCAGCACTATCAAAATAAGCCCAATGGTACCCAATATGGGCAATACGGCCGATAAGTTTGGCAAAGAAATGCCCCACCAAGTAGCCAACTGCTTTACAGCCCACCCACTTATTAATAGTAGAATTACGGCCGGTACTTTGGTTTTGGAAGCAGATACGTCAAATACATAAGCTACAAGAAGCAATAGGCATAGGGCAATAATGATGGTAGCAGTCATAGTAATACAATTGATAATAGGCCGTAATTATTGCGGCAGTGGCATTGTGAGGGTGAAAACTAAATAAAATACACACAATAATTCTAGAAATTTTACCATTGTTCGAATATCATGCGGCGCCTTCACCCATCAGAAGCCAGGAACACGGTACGTGCTGCTAACAACAAAGCCACCCGAAGGTGGCTTTGCTATTGAATATTCTACGCAAATTCTATTTCTTACTATACATAACTTCCTTCACCACCTTTACCACTTTTGGCACATCTGGTAAGTAAGCCGCTACTAAATTAGGTGCGTAGTGCATAGGTGCATCGGCACTAGTAACTCGGCGTATCGGGGCATCTAAATAATCGAACCCTTCTTTCTGTATTCTGTAGGTAATTTCAGAACTAACGCTAGCAAATGGCCACTGTTCTTCTACTATTACAAGGCGGTTGGTTTTCTTTACGCTATCTAAAATAGTACGCCAATCTAAAGGGCGTATGGTGCGTAAATCTATCACCTCTGCACTTATCCCTTCTTTCTCAAGCTCGGCAGCAGCAGCTAGTGCCACTTTCATCATCTTGTTAAAGCTAACAATGGTAACATCTCTACCCGCTTTCTTTACGTCGGCCTTGCCTATTTCTATATAATATTCTTCCTCTGGCACTTCGCTTTTATCGCCATACATCACTTCGCTTTCCATAAACATTACAGGATCTTTCTCGTAGCGGATGGCTTGTTTTAATAAACCCTTAGCATCGTACCCGTTAGAGGGAGAAATAACTTTAATACCCGGAATATTGGCGTAATAGCTTTCAAAAGCAGTAGAGTGTTGTGCCCCTAACTGACCGGCACTACCATTGGGGCCACGAAAAACTATCGGGCAACCAATTTGGCCACCACTCATAGCTAGCATTTTTGATGCGGTGTTCAATATCTGATCCATGGCAAGTACTGCAAAGTTCCATGTCATAAACTCCACCACCGGCTTCAAACCGTTTTGAGCAGCACCCACGGCTATGGCGGTAAAACCTAACTCGGCAATAGGTGTATCAATTACTCGTTTAGGTCCAAATTCGGCCAACATACCTTGGCTTACTTTATAAGCTCCGTTATATTCAGCTACTTCTTCGCCCATTAAAAATACCAACTCATCCCTTCTCATTTCTTCGCTCATGGCTTCTCTTAGGGCTTCCCGAAACGCTATAGTACGCATACGTAGTTCAAAGTTTTTTTACTGAAAATTTTGGCCAAAAATATAGGATTATCATGGTTTTTCATGCAAAAAAAAAGCCCGGCAAAACCGGGCTTTTAAAATGTTTATTTTCTCTACTAAAATACATTGTAAGCAAAGCTAACATAGTATAAAGCACCCACTTGTGGGTTACCCCAACCACTACGGTAATATTTGTTCATAATGTTAGTACCACCTAATTTAATCATACTCTTAATTTCTGGTAAGCGGTAGCTAACCATAGCATCTACAGTATTGAATGCAGGTACTAAACCTTGGCCAAAAGTTCCCTCGTAGGTAAACTCTTCCTGCCAGCGGTAAGTAATATTGAAACCTATACGCTTGCTTTTGCCTAAACCGCTATTGCTAAACATTAAGTTATAACGCAATCTTGGTGTGTTGAAGAAAGTAACAAATCCTGCTGGAGCATCTGTAATTTCATCGCTAAACAAGTTAGCACCAAATGAATAGTTTTTAGGCAATTTGTACTCTGCAGAAGCACCGAAACCACGGATGGTAACATCGGCTTGGCTGTTTACGCTAGTAGCATACACATTACGCTGCTGTACGTTGCCAGGTAAACCTACTGCTTGTAAAGCAAATGCAGGGAAAGCATTGATTAAACCCAAATTAGCAAAAGGAGCTGCAGCTGGGTTACCGGTAATTTGAGAGAAATTACGCAAGTTGCTTTGAATTACGTTTTGCTGACCAATGAAGTTTTGGTAATTGCTTTGGTAAGCATACACATCTACCAAAATTTTACCAAACCACTGACCCTTATAACCAATCTCGTATGAGTTAGCTATTTCTGGTTTAAACTCACCAAACTGTACTGGAGTTAACAAAGCGTTACCCGCTGCTACTGCTGTAGCCAACTGTGCTGGCGTAGCATTAGCTGGGTTAGTTACACCTTGAGAGGCCAAGCTTTGTACAATAGCACCACCGTAGCGAGTTACGTTTTCTACAGTATACACTGGGTTAGAATTAAACTTGTAGAAATCACGTAGTTGAGGTAAACCACCAATTAGGAAGGTACCACCACTCACTTCTAGATCTATCCACTGGTTTTGTGTAGATGGGAAACGGTAAGCTGTTTGGTAGCTGAAACGTAAGTTATGATCTTTAGCTAACTTAACTACAGCAGAAACCCTTGGGGTAAAGCGACCAGCAAAGTTTTCATTTTTATCGTAACGACCAGATACTGATAATTTCAAACGATCGTTAAATAACTTCTTTTGTAATTGAGCGTATCCACCAGTTTCACGAATACGGATACGGCCAGTAGTATCGGCAAATAAAGTACCACGGCTATCTAACCAGAACTCACGGTGTGTAACACCTACTAAGAAATCGGCACCATATTTTTCTAAACCTAATAATTTGGTAAAGTTGTATTGAGCCTCACCTACATATAAATCTGAACGGTCTACAAACAATCCACCACCGCGGCCAATAGGTGTTTGTACAATTCTTTCAAACAATGGATTGTTAACAAGGCTTCCTGTAGGGCGACCAACATCGGCAAAACCTCTAGCAGCACCATGTGCACCTTGTAATTGTGCAGCTTGTGCAGCAGCGAAACCAGCGGCATTATTGATATTCTGAGCACTTAACGCACCTACTAATGCACCAGCGTACTGAGCGTACCAAGTAGGACTAGCTTTCCAAGCCTCGTTAAATAAACGAGTAGCAATGGTAGCATTATAAGAATCACCAGAATTTTCTTGTGTGGTATAACCACGTATAAACCAATTGTCGCCTTTAATCTCTAATTTATGCTGGGCCATACGAAGGTTTAACAACGAGTAACGGTCGCTACCAGTATAAACAGTATTACCTGTACCAAAATTGGTAGATAAAGAAGCTTCAATACCTTCTTTAATTTTGTAATGTACCGCTGCTGAAGCACGGAAATTTACCGTGTTAGGGTTTACTACATCTATCTCGTTGTAACCAGTACGGCTTACGTTAACACCGTTAAAGAAACCACGTGATGGGTGACCACCAAACATAATACCTGAAGCACCACCAGTAACCAATGCACCAGCACCAATACTAGTTAAGAAACCATTGTATTGAGCTAAAGTATTGTTAGGAAATGCAGTTAAGTAGCTGTTAGATGCGGCAAACAAAGGACCGTTGGCACCACCAGGAATTTGTGCTAATACACCATTATAAACTGCGTTCAAGCTACTAGTAGTTTCATCGCCATAAACGTTTACACCATCGTAGTTAGGATCGGTTCCACGGTTACCACCAATTACGTTACCGTTAGGGTTAGCACTTGTAGTACGGTTGTAGTTACGCAAATCGTTTGCTAACCAGTCACGTGCTTGTACAAATTGTGCACCTATTTTAAACGCTAATCTTTCGTTTACTTTTTTAGCCCAACGGAAACTCCAATCGTGGTAAGGCGACATATTTCTTTGGAAATTATCTACGTGCAAAGCGCCTTGCTTTACCTGAAAGCTAAAACCTTGATATTTGAAAGGATCTTTACTATTAATAAGCAAAGTACCGTTCATACCACCGCTACCGTATAAGGCAGAAGAAGCACCAGGCAATAATTCCATGCTTTCTACATCTAACTCGTTAGGGCCTACAAAGCCACCAACAGAGAAGTTTAAACCCGGAGCTTGGTTATCCATTCCATCAATCAATTGGTTCATACGTAAGTTACCAGAACCTTGGAAACCACGTGTAGTAGGCGTTCTAAAGGTTAACGAAGATGTCATTACATCCACACCCTTTAGGTTACCAACAATATCATAGTAGCTAGCCGCTGGAGAGTTTCTGATAGCGGCAGCGTTTACACGCTCAATAGTTACTGGCGATTCTAAAATACGCTCAGGAGTTCTTGAAGCGGAAACTACTACATCTTGTCCTAATTCAAAACTTGGCTCTACCTCTACTGCTACGGCTGTGCCGGCACTAGAAACAGTTACTTCTTTGGTAGCAAAACCAACAGAACTAATTACCAATGTAATAGGCAACTTTTTGTTAGTAGTAAACTTAAAATTACCATTGTCATCGGTGTAAGTACCTGTTTGGGCACCTTTTACCGATACCGAAACCGCAGAAACGGTTTCCTTGGTTTTACCATTTTTTACACTTCCTGAAATGGTTACAGATGACTGTGATATAGCTTGAATACTAAAGCCTAGCGCAAGCAATACCACCGACATGAAACGTAGAACATTTGTCATAAATCGATGTTTATTGTAACGAAAATAGTGTTGTTACGGTAATCATAAAATTTTTTATTACGGAATTTTTTAACCTTTGCTTTAAATAACTCCATTTTTCCGTTTAACTATTGTATATGCAGGCTTTTACATTCCCACAACAAACAGGTTTTTATCGAGGCAAGGTTAGAGATGTTTATTATTTCCCCAACCAAGTACTAGCTATGGTGGCTAGCAATCGCATTTCAGCTTTTGATGTGGTACTACCCAAGCCTATTCCTTATAAAGGTCAGGTTTTGAACCAAATAGCCGCTCATATGCTGCAGGCTACGGCCGATATTTGCCCCAACTGGCTATTACAATCGCCCAATGCGTACACCACCGTGGGCAAACTTTGCCAACCCTTTAAAATAGAAATGGTGGTACGCGGAAACCTCACTGGCCACGCTTGGCGTACCTACCAAACCGGGGCACGTACCTTATGTGGTGTACAACTACCCAATGGATTGCGGGAAAATGATTTTTTCGAGAACCCCATTATCACACCTAGCACTAAAGCCGCCGAAGGCCACGATGAGGATATTTCAGCGGAAGAAATTATCAACCAACAGTTGGCCACGGAAGCCGAATGGCAACAGCTTTGCAGCTATGCCTTGGCACTGTTTAACAGAGGAAAAGAACTTGCTGCGGAAAAAGGATTGATTTTAGTAGACACCAAGTATGAATTTGGATTGTACAACGGTGTAATAACATTGATGGATGAAATACACACACCAGATAGTTCCCGATATTTTTACGCGGATGGCTTTGAGGAGAATTTAGCCGCAGGTAAACCACAAAAACAGTTGAGTAAGGAATTTGTACGCCAGTGGCTTATTGATAACAATTTTATGGGTAAAGAAGGGCAAACCGTACCAGCCATGAGCGACGAGTGGATTCAAACAATTTCCAATAGGTATGTAGAACTTTTTGAAAAAGTAACTGGCACCCAGTTTCAACCAGAACCGTTTAACGAAGCCGCAATTTTTGAAACCACTAACAATTGCGTACAAGAATATTTATAGGCCTTTTATACAAATGGCGACTAGTTAGTTACAACTAAAAAAAGGGCTCAGCTTATTAAAAAGTTGAGCCCTTTTCTTGCCAAAATACTGCGTTATCTGCGGTAAATATTATTTACATTTCTATAGGCAGGAATATCTTCATACCAATCTTGGTTCGATGTTCCATTACTCCGTGCCCAATCCGCTAAACGAAGATAAGCGGTAGTAATATCGGTTCTTTCGAAAGTATGTGGTACAAAAGCCGGTATATCTAAAGCCCAAGGAAGTTTGTTCACGCTTCGGAAATAAGTTCTATTCGTCACACTACTTGCATCTTCTCCAGTACCCAACAGCTGAATGTTCATTTTACTGGTAGGCTTATTATCCACCAAATGAATTTCTCGTGCCCTATCGCCATTGATTAGCAAATATGGATTGGGAACTACATACTCATAATCCACCGACGAGCCGGGACGGAAGTTTATAACCAAAACAATGGTGTCAGGATTTACGTACGGCACACCCGATTCGGTATTCACAAAACGACCTGGAGTAGGTGGCGGCATTATTCTCGACATATTGTCTGAAACAATGATATTAGCCTCCTGCACGCCATTCTCCGTACCATTCGCTCTAGTACTCAACCAAAATACAGGCTGGGTTCTTGCACCCGTTACGCTAACTACATCTGATTGATTGATATTGTCAAACTGAATACCAAAGCCGTTATTAAAAGCTGCACCGAGTGCCCTAGGAACAAGCTGTACTTGCATACTCACAATCTTATTTTGCGAATTCAATCGGTACTCGTACCTGTACCCTAACACTAAATCGTTAAAATCATAGTCGCCTTGCATAGGCCAGTTATCTTCAAACAAATAAGTGCCAAAAGTAGAAGCTGGGTAGAACGATTTATAAGCCAAGGTGGCATCGTTTGGAAAATCGTCCTCCGTGTCGGCCACACCGTCTCCATCCGCATCTGGCCTGCTTACTAATGGTCTGCAACCGTTAGAAGGATCGGCTTGATATGTACCAGGTACTACCAAGTCATCTATATTATATCGTACGGTTCCGCCGGTACCCACCAAACTAATTTGAATTTTATATGGTTGTGGGTTGGAAGAGTTTACTATAGCTGATGGAACTTGGAACGATAAAGCCCTGGGCGTAGTAAAAGAGGCAGTAGTAGTACTAGTATAAGTAATAGAATCAAACCTAACTAATGCTCCCTCATTTGTATTGAAATTCGCAGGGTTCACTGGTATGTAAGATACAATGATTCTTCTGGTAGTATAGGTAGCATTCGCACTCTCAAAACGAATATTAAAAGTGATGTTGCCACTTTGCGGAATTATCCACGGCGTTTTAATCCAGCAGGCACCTGGATCAAGGTTGGTAGGGCTATTACTTCGGCCACTCCATGCACCGGTGATGGAAGGGATACTTGACGAACTTGTGTAATAACTCATGGCACCAAATGCCCAACAGTTACCTGTTTCGATAGCTCGGTTTCCCGATTCAAAATTTAGTGTTAAGTTTTGTGACTGCGACTGTGCTTGTGCAAAACCCGTAAATGCCACAAAAAAACCAACCAATATTTTCTTTAACATATAATAAATTTAATAGCGATAGAATTAAGGAATATCTGGTTCTATAGTAGGTAAATAGTCTACCGTTACTGTGCGTGTTTTTACACTAATAGTTTTCTGTACCGTACCAAAACGCACAATAAGGCTGTCTTGTGCCGCTGGTATACGAAGCGTCACCGATACGTTCTCGCTCATTAAATGCGAACCGGCATAAAAATCTTCATTCCCTCCACTGTGGCGGCTCATAGTTAATGTGGACCGTATGGGCTCATTGGTGGGTAATCCAGTAACATTAATAGTGATTGTTTTGCTATTTTTCCAATCAAAATTAGAAGCCACTTCAAGCTTTGAAAACCCCTGCGGTTCAGCGGGTTGCGGTGTTTCTGCCGCCGGTTTGGTGCATGCGTTTATGGCAAATAGTAATGTGCCAATGGCAATGTACTTACCAAGTTTTTTCGATTGCATAGGATTCAGTTTATGTTTCATGATAAAAATATTAAGTGTTTGTAATAAATAATTAACTATTCCTCAATGGCGCCTATTCCGGGTAGAATTTTGCCTTCAAAGAGTTCTAGCAAGGCTCCACCACCAGTACTTACATAGCTTACCTGCTGTGTAAACCCAAATTTATTTACAGCCGCCACACTATCGCCCCCACCTACTAAGCTAAATGCACCAGCTTGGGTAGCTTGTGCCACCGCTTCTGCAATGGCTTTGGTGCCCGCTTGAAAGTTTGGCATTTCAAACACACCCATTGGTCCGTTCCATAAAATAGTTTTTGATGCCAGAATAACTTTTGCAAAATCGGCCTGTGCTTTACTTCCTATGTCTAAGCCCATAAATCCATCACTAATGGCATGGCTAGGTTCTACCCTAGTTTCCGCATCGTTAGCAAAGGCGCTGGCGGCTAAGCTATCTTCCGGCAAATGAAT
>RDXK01000203.1 GCA_004292605.1 Bacteroidota bacterium | reverse complement strand
GATGGTACTTGCCAAATAGTAATAGGCACCCACGCTATTTTGGAAGATAAAGTGCAATTTAAAAAACTTGGTTTTGCGGTGATAGATGAGCAGCACAGGTTTGGTGTAGCACAGCGAGCAAAATTGTGGAGCAAAGCCGAACTAACACCGCATGTTTTGGTAATGACGGCCACACCCATACCACGTACGCTAGCCATGACTGCCTACGGCGATTTAGATTATAGCGTGATAGATGAACTACCGCCTGGCCGCTTGCCTGTAGAAACCGTACACCGGTACGATGTGGATAGAGGAAACGTTCTTCACTTTGTAAAATCGCAGATAGATATCGGCCGCCAAGCCTATATTATCTTCCCGCTAATAGAAGAAAGCGAGAAACTGAGTTATGAAGATTTACAGCGGGGCTATGAAAATGTAAAAGGCTATTTTCCTGAGCCGCAATACTGGATTAGCATGGTACATGGCCGCCAAGCAGCCGATGTGAAGGAAACAAATATGCGGCGGTTTGTGAACAAAGAAACACAAGTAATGGTTTCTACTACGGTGATAGAGGTAGGGGTAAACGTACCCAATGCCACTGTAATGGTGATAGAAAACGCAGAAAAATTTGGATTGAGTCAGTTACACCAATTGCGTGGCAGGGTAGGTAGGGGCAGCGATAAAAGTTATTGCATACTCTTAACCAGCAGTAAGGTAAGCAATGATGCTAGGGAAAGGTTAAAAACCATGTGTGCTACCAACGATGGCTTCAAAATTGCAGAAAAAGACTTAGAATTACGTGGGCCAGGCGATATTGAAGGCACTAGGCAAAGTGGTGAATTGAATTTCAAACTGGCATCTTTAGTAGACGATAGAGCAATAGTGGAGGCAGCCAAAAATGCCGCTTCCGACATATTAAACCAAGATGAATATTTAACATCCAAAGAAAACGAACCATTAAAAAAATACCTTGTACAGTATGCCGGTAAAACAGAATGGAGCAAAATATCGTAAAACACATCTACATAGGCTGCTAGCCTTGTGGCTGTGCTTAGGCATATTTGTGCAGCATGGTAATGCACAAACCATAGAATTAGTAGAAAACAAAGGGCAATGGCCCACGGAAGTTTTATACAAAGGGCAAATGCCTTTCGGAGCGTTTTTTTTGCAACCCAATGGCTACAAAATGGTATTGCACAATACCGATGATTTAGCCAATGTAAGAGAGGCACTTACCGGGCATGAACACGCTGCTGACCATAACCATGCTAATAAAAAAGTGGGGTTGCCCGATGATCCTAAAAAATGGGTGCTACGTGGCCATGTGTATGAAGTAAATATGCTCAATGCATCGCCCAACGCTAAAGTATTACCCGAGAAAAAATTAGCGAAATACCATAACTATTTTTTGGGTTCCGATACCACCAAATGGAAAGCCAACTGCGGAGTTTTTCAAGCAGTGGTTTATCAAAATGTATACCCCAACATCGATGTGCGGTATTACACCCAGGCAGGCCAACTGAAATATGATTTTATTTTGAATCCGGGCGCTAACATCAACGATATTCAATTGAAGTTTGATGGAGCCAATGTTTCCGTAAAAAAAGATCAATTAGTAATAGAAACATCCGTAGGAAACGTATTGGAGCAAAAGCCGTACAGTTATCAGCCCTCTGCCAATGGCCGCGTAACCATTCCGGTAAAATTTAAAGTAACCCAAAACATAGTAAGTTTCTCCGCACAGGAATACAATAACAAAGAAATTTTAGTAATCGATCCATCCTTGGTGTTTTCCGCATTTAGCGGCAGCCGAAGCGATAATTGGGGTTACACTGCTACCTACGATGGTTTTGGCAATGCATATGGTGGAGGCATCGTTTTTGGAAGTGGTTACATCCGCCGAAACGGCATAGCACCCAATACTTTTGCAGGTGGCGATAATTCCACAGGCGAAGGTGCAGGTTTTGATATGGGTATTACAAAATGGACACCCAACGCAAGTGCCCAATTGTTTAGCACCTATATTGGTGGTAATGGCAACGAACAACCCCATAGTATGGTGGTAGATGGTAACAACAGTTTGATTGTGGTGGGCCGAACTACTTCTACCAATTTCCCTACTACACAAGCCATTTACGGGCCGGGTGGTTCGCAAGATATTACAGTAAGTAAAATTAGCCAATCGGGTAATGTGTTACAGGCCAGTCGCTTATTGGGTGGTACTGGTGAAGACGGTGTAAACATACGTGCCAAACTACAAGGTACCCGAGGCAACGAAAGTATCCGCAGGAATTATGGCGATGATGCCCGCAGCGAAGTAATTGCCGATGCTAATAACAATATCATTATTGCATCCTGTACACGGTCTACCAATTTTTCTACTACCGCAAATGCGGTGCAAACCACCCTCAGTGGTAATCAGGATGGCGTATTGGTGGTACTTTCCCCCAATATGAGTACAGTAGTACTTTCTACCCTATTTGGCGGTACGGGCGATGATGCTTGTTTTGTGGCAGCTATTAGTCCTATCGATCAATCGTTATACGTAGGTGGCTCCACCACAAGTTCCTCTTTGCCAGGTGTTACCAACGCCACAGTAATAAGTTCTACTAATTTTGGTGGACTAACAGATGGTTATGTAGCAAAATTTACCGCCTCCTATGTATTGGATAGAACTACATTTATTGGCTCTGCTGCTACCGATATGCTGTATGGCGTACAGGTAGATAAATTTGGTAACCCTTATATTATGGGTACTACCACTGCCACGGCGGCGGCTTGGCCTGTATTTCTAAGTCCGTTTAACAATGGTGGAAACCAATCGGGCGGCAATCAATTTATTGCCAAACTTACGCCTGCCCTCAATGCATTTCAATACCGCACTAGGTTTGGCAAAGCCCAAGGCTCGGCCGATATTTCACCCATTGCATTTTTGGTAGATAGATGCGAAAATGTGTACGTTTCTGGTTGGGGTGGCTCCGTAAATACCAATTATAGCAGTGTAGGAACCAACGGATTATCGTTGGTAAACCAAGTAAATCCGGGCTTTTTAGGTGATGGCGATGATTTTTACATTTTTGTATTGGAACGAAACGCATTATCGCAGTTGTACGGTGGCCTTTACGGAAATTTAGGCGGCATTGGCGATCACGTGGATGGCGGTACCAGCCGTTTCGATAGGCAAGGTGTAATATACCAAGCCGTATGTAGCTGTGCAGGCGGCGGCGGTAGCGGATTCCCTAGTAGCCCGGGTACAGAAAGCCAAAGCAACGGCATGATTGGTGTGGCCGACGGAAGCTCTCAATGTAATTTGGCGGTGTTTAAAATAGCATTGGAGTTAG
The DNA here is from genome assembly GCA_004292605.1 of Bacteroidota bacterium. Classification (GTDB taxonomy): domain Bacteria; phylum Bacteroidota; class Bacteroidia; order Chitinophagales; family Chitinophagaceae; genus UBA10646. Next base: position 5,053 of record RDXK01000203.1, on the reverse strand, counting down.
CGGGTGTAGGTGCTGGCATACGCAGTAGCATTAGTGGTGTAGTAAAAGATACTTCCGGCTGTTTGCCACTTACCGTTTCTTTTTCGGATACGGTGGCAGTAGCCCGACAGTGGCGTTGGAATTTTGGCGATGGAACACCAGAGGAAACCACTACGGTACCCAATACCTCACACACTTTTACCACAGAAGGAACATTTAGAGTGCGATTAATAGCGATAGATTCCACGACTTGTAATATTGCTGATACCGTTTTTATGAATATTCGAGTACGTGCCGATGAAGCTAGCCTAGGTTTTACGGCTACCAAGCTCGACCCATGCGACTCGCTCCGTTATCGTTTCGAAAATACATCAGTACCGCCCACAGGCAAGCCGTTCAGACCCAATAGTTTTGTATGGGATTTTGATGATGGTACCCGTATACCAGCCGGCACACAAACTATTATACACAGCTTTAGGCAGGCAGGCACCTACAATGTTCGGTTAGTGTTAATTGATACCAATTACTGTAATGCACCCGATTCTGTAGCACAAGTACTAAGGGTTTCCACCACCGTAAAAGCTAGTTTTATTACACCGCCTTCGGGTTGTGCTCCGTATACCATTCCGCTGCAAAATAATTCAGCAGGTGGCCAGCGTTTTATTTGGTTTTTTGGTAATGGCGATTCGGCTGTGGGTAGTACACCTACTTACACCTATACCGCCGCAGGCACGTATACCATCCGCCTAGTTGCCATCGATTCTAATACTTGTAATATTACCGATGATACTACGTTCACTATTAATGTAGGCTTAGACCCCACCGCTATATTTACTTTCTCGCCCAACCCGCCGGAAGAAAATACAGCTACCATATTTACGAATTTATCGCTTGGCGGCGACCGGTATCTCTGGACTTTTGGTGATGGAGATTCCCTTCAAACCATTCGGAGAGATACGCTAGTGCAGCATACTTACGAAGCTACAGGGCAGTTTCGTGCCTGCCTTCGAGCCACTACTAATTTTGGGTGTCTGTCCGATACTTGTGCCACTATTTCGGCCGTTATTCGGCCCTTATTATCCGTTACCTCGGCATTTTCCCCCAACGGCGATGGCGTGAACGATTTAGCAAGAGTAAGGGGCTTTGGTATTACCAGAATGACATGGCAAATATTTAACCGTTGGGGCACCAAAGTATTTGTAACCAACGATCCCAATCAAGGCTGGAACGGACGATTTAATGGCGAATTGCAGCCCCAAGAAGTGTATAATTACACATTGGTAGCTACATTTTCCGACGGTACATCCACCACCAAAACAGGAAATATTACATTACTACGCTAAATATTAAAGATTGATTAACAGCACCAAAAACAACTATCTTTCGTATTTAGAGTTAAAGCAATACAATGGGTAAAATGCAGCGTCTTATAAAAAGTGTTCTTTACTTGGTGGCCATGTTCGGTACACTAGGTAAGGTGCATTCGCAAGATTTGCATTTTTCGCAATATTTCCACAATCCATTATTTATCAATCCGGCTAATACTGGTTTCTCTCCGGACGATGATTGGCGGGTAGGGTTACAATACAGAAACCAATGGAACGCTTTAAGTGCTCAGCCCTACCGTACCATGAGTGCTTGGGGCGATGTTCAGTTATTCAATAACCGGCTCGAAACGGGTTGGGTAGGGTTGGGTGGCGGAATTTTATCGGATAGGGCAGGGCAGGGCAGCCTTACTGCTACGCGTAGTTTTGCCAACATTGCTTACCATCAGCAGCTTGGCCTAGGCAGTTTGTTAAGTGTAGGCTTTAGTAGCTCCTATACCCAAAAACGAATAGACCCCACCCGATTAACGTTTGATAACCAGTGGAATGGTAAATTTTTTGATGTGAATATACCTAGTGGCGAGTCTTTTGCCACTACTAATGTTGGTTATTTTGCCTTACAGGCAGGCCTTAATTATGCCTATTTTCCCTCGGATAGGGCGTACTTTAATGTGGGAGTAAGTGTGGCTAACTTAAACGCTCCCAAGGAAAGTTTTTTAACGGCAAATAGTAATGCAGATGTTACCGTGCCCATGCGTTACAATGTGTTTCTAAACGGTTCCTTTAAATTGAACGATCAGTGGATTATTAATCCCAATATTTATTACTCACAAATGGCGGGTGCTACGGAAACTGTAGTAGGTTTCAATGCTCAATATAACCTTACGGGTGATGGTTCCAAACAATTGCTAGCAGGGCTTTACGCCCGTGTAGGCGATGCAGTGGCCCCCATGGTAGGGTACCAACTGAACAATTACAAAATAATGGTAAGTTATGATGCCACAGTAAGTAGCTTATCTACTTTTAACCGCTCCAATGGTGCCTACGAACTAGGTATTGTAAAATCGGGTGTGTTTAGTAGCGGAAAAGCGGTGAAATGCCCTACCGTAAAGTTTTAAAGGGGTACCGTAAAGTACTGTTTCAAAATATTGTAGTAAGTCCACATCGTATTGTCCATATACTCACTGTCAGACGCACCTTGTTGTTCTTTTTTAACCAAAGGCGACTGAATGTTGAGCAAGTATTTGTCTTCATGCCACCACACCACACCACTTATTTTTTGGCCTTTGTATTGTATGTTCAGCATGGCTTGAATGGTTTCTTCAAACTCCATTGGGTCAATACTTTTGTTGCCCCAGTCCGGCATTACGTCATGGTATCGGTGCCATATATAAGGCACTACAGGTTTTTTAAGTTTCACTCCTTTTTCCAAACTAGTACGTAGTATGGTTTCTAGATAAATCGGGTCGGTTCGCTGGCCGTGCCCTTCTGTAGAAGGATAATAATCGTACAAGCTTGGCAGTAGTACATCGCATTCCTTTAGCAAGGCATCTAAGGCATTTATCCGCCTAGTCCATTGTTTATTTACGGTTACCCAGTAAATACTACTTGGCATATCCCAGAAACCCCATTTGGCCTGCGGCCGTAGTTTTTTTGCGTGTTTAATAAGTTGAATAAAGGGTTGTAAGGCGGCGTCAAACTCCTTTGGTCGGATATTAGTATCGTTTTTCAAAAAATCATACCCTTTTCCTTCCCAATCCAACGTAAGTATACCCGAGAATTTCATATTTGGCACTAACCTATTTACTTCCTTTGTAAAAAAGGCTAAATCAGGTTTGCCATCTCGGTTGGAGTCAATATTTCGTTCGGTAAAATAAGGTGCATTTCTATCTCCAGCTTTGGTTAATACTTTCTGAAAGCTCGTGCCCGCATTACTATGATTAAAATATAAAATTGGTTTTGGGGCTTTTTTTATTTGTGCAAATAATGGCACAGCATAGCCAAGCACTATCAGTATGGAGAGTATTCTGTGTGTTAACATCATTGCTGGTCGATCATTTCTTCTATAATAAAAAAACTTCCTAAAACTATCATTAAGTCTTCCTTACTAGCATCGTTTTTAGCAGTTTCAAAAGCCGTTTTTGCATCGGGTATGCAAGTGCCCCGTAAACCTATTTCTGCAGCCTTTTGGTGCAATAATTCTGCCGCAAGTGCCCTGGGTATTTTTGCTTGAGTAAAATAGTATTCGGCATGCTTTGGCAGTATGTTTAATACGGCAGTTACGTCCTTATCTTTCACCATACCCGTTACTATTCGCAGGGTTTTATACTGTATTTGGTCTAGTTGTTTACACACTTCGTGAATGCCGTTTACATTGTGTGCTACTTCTACTATTACAGTAGGTTCATTTTGCAATACTTGCCAACGCCCCAGCAGCTTGGTTTGAGCCTGCACATGTGCAAACCCTTGTGTAATAGCGTTTTCATGTATGGGTAACGTTTTTTGAATCAGCGGCAAAGCAGCTAACACCGTGGCCACGTTTTTAGCTTGATAAATGCCTAATAAATCGGTTTTTACCACTACAGTATTTTCTTTCTCTTCGTAAACTAGAAGTTGCCTGTCGGTTTTTATCTCCTGCTTCGTTAGTAAGAATTGTTGATCGGCAAAAACTATTGGTGCATGGTGGTTCGTAGCGGCTTCAATAAATACTGATGCAGTTTCGGGGTGTGTTTCGCCTATCACTACGGGTATAGTCGGTTTAATAATACCGGCTTTCTCACGGGCAATTTTGGCTAATGTATCTCCCAATAAATCCATATGGTCCCAGCCAATATTGGTGATGATGCTTATTATTGGTGTAATAATATTGGTACTATCTAGTCTGCCGCCTAGGCCTACTTCTATTACCGCCACATCTACTTGTTGTTCCATAAAGTAAGCGAAAGCCATAGCCACAGTGGTTTCAAAAAAAGAGGGTTGTATGTTTTCGAGTAACGCACGGTGAGTTTCTACAAAATTTACCACAAACTCCTGGGAACACATGTCGCCATTAATTCGTATTCGCTCTCTAAAGTCAAAAATATGCGGGCTGGTATATAAGCCTACCTTATAACCTTGGCTTTGCAAAATACTACTTAGCATATGGCTGGTACTGCCTTTGCCATTAGTGCCACCTACATGTATAGTGGTAAGCTTGTTTTGAGGATTATGTAATGCCTTGCAAAGTGCTTCAATATTGTGCAAATCAGCTTTATAAGCGGCGGCACCTAGTTTGGTAAACATAGGTAGTTGGCTGTATAAATAATCCAGCGTCTCTTGGTACGTAGCCATGCGTTCTAACCTCGTAATTTGAATTCAAAAACTAGCGTGCCTACTTGAGTTTCTTCGGCGCCATCGTTGAGTTTAATTTGATAGGCTTTTTCTAAGGCTATTTTTTTGATGTTGGCCGATGATGTGGTGGTACCCCTTGGGTTTACAGTAGCCTTGGTTACTTTTCCAGCGGCATTTACTTCTATATCTACCGCCACTTTAGCATTTTCAGAAAACTCTTCCTCAAATTTGGGTAGTCGTTGTATCCGTCGGCCATCTAACCCGCTTCTTATACTTATACCCATACCAGTACCGCCGCTGCCAGTATAATTATTACTGCTTAAACTACCATTAGGTTTACCTTGATCGCCAGTTCCACCCGCTATACCTTGACTGGTAGCGTTACTGTAGCTGTCTTCTAAGCTTTTGGCTGTACCATT
>RDXK01000202.1 GCA_004292605.1 Bacteroidota bacterium | reverse complement strand
TTTGGCGGTTCTAACCTGCCTTATTTTCCCACCCGTGCCGCCTTTGGTGTAACTGCAACTGGTTTACCACAAGCCGAATGGATTTACCATGTAGGTGCTGGAAACGATAATATTTTCCGTTATCCGAATCCCAGTCCTAACACCACTGCTGCAGCCCCACAGCCCGTACCTACGGAAACTTTTCCTGCTAATGGCAGTGCTTGGAACATACACAGTGCTATAGGTGGTTCGCCCATGCTTATTAAGGATGGAACTATAAGAATTACGGATACCGAGGAGTTAATCAGCATCAATAATGCCACTAGCAGGCCTCGTTCTGCCTTGGGGTATACTGCTAATAATTTGATAGTATTATTGGCCATAGAAGGCGATAACGGTACCATTTCACCAGGTGTAAACTTACAGGAGTTAGCCACTTTATTACAAAGTATGGGATGCACCAATGCGGTAAATTTAGATGGTGGTGGTAGTACCAGCTTTATAGTAGGTGGAACACGTATGGTACGCCCCGGCGATGCTGGAGTAGAGCGTACAGTGATGAGTGCTGTGGTGTTAAAACGCCGATAAAGGTGGCAGTACGTTTATCAGTTTGGTGTATCTTATGCATAGCTATTTGTGATGCGGGAAAATTGTATGCACAAAAGGACCAACCCGAGTGGATGCATCCTTATTATGCCACATTTATAAAGCATATTGATAGTAGTACGCAATTACCGAGCGGTGATTTTTCTGAAGCTGAATTAAGTGGTTTGTATTGGCAAATGGCTATTACACAATACTATCCACGGCAGGCAAAACAATTTCTTACAAAGCAAGTAGAAAGCATACAGCAATTATCGGCTAGTGCCCAAGGTAAATTAGTAGAGGTTGTAAGTAGTGTAGGCGACAGCAGTTTAATGAATCGTATTTGGCAGCAGCGAAGTTTCTTAAAAACCACCAAGTCTAAGCTTGCTGTAGAAGTACTACACAGTGGAATAAATGGTACCTCACTTGCGCCAGCGTTATTTTCGGAAAAAGGCGACTCGCTATGGCAAAAGGCAGCTAGTTTGTGTGCTAGTTATGGCAAGGCGACTGTAGATATTCAACAATTACTGGACCCACAGTTTTTACCTGGAGAGTTTGTATACATTAGTTTACAGCATAGAAATAGAGATAGTGCCGGTGAGCTGCGAGTGCGTACACCAAAGGGTGAATGGTTGCGTACAAATACCAAGGAAGTGATTCGGTTTCCGCAGTTGGCACGGAGTATTACCAACCTGCCTTTTTGTATTACCAACGGGCATACCCCACAAGGCTTGTACAAAGCAGGGGCAGTAGCTAGTTCCGATAACGCATGGATAGGTGCTACGCCCAATTTACAGTTGGCTCTTCCTTTTGAAAAAACGGATAGTCCATTTTTTGATTCAGTTGTTCCCGATAGCTATGTTCAGTATGCTTCCGTGTTAGCGTCGTTGGCCAAGTATCCGAATCTATGGGAGGCTTATTATGCCGCGGCTTTGGGTCGTTCAGAAATTATTGCCCATGGTACCGCTATTCCTATCCGATGGTATAATGGCAAAACTTACCAAGGCTTTACGCCAAGTATGGGTTGTTTATGTATGCCAGAAACTTGGTACAACTCTGCTAAGGCTGCCCAAAGTACACAGCAGGCATTTATGGAACTGCATAATAGTTTACCAAGTAAACCACGGTATTTGCTGGTAGTAAATGTTTGGTAGCGGTTACCTAGGCGGTGCTTGTAAGCCTACCCAAAATTGTAAGTAATCTTCCACATTGGCACTTACTCGTTGTCCACTTTCTATACCAGGAAGCCATGTGGGTAAAGCACTCACCATTTTTCGGAGCTGTTCTTGAATTTGCTTTTTATCGTCAAAAAAATACTTGATGGTTTTAGCACCCTCGCCTTGGGCATATTGTGTACTTGCTACTTTAAAAAATGCAGCATCACTGGCTATGCCATTTTCATCCACGGTAAAGTTAAAATACACTCGTATGTATTTAGCGGTATCGCCTTTCTCAATACACTTTTGAATAATATTTTCAAAACCTTGAAAATGATTGAAATAAAAACGCTGTAAACTATCTTTTCCGGGCTGGAATATGGGTGGTTTTTGCATGTATTTAGCATCGAAAATTCTACGCATATATTGGTTTCTATTATCATCAAACCCTTGTGAAAAGCAGGGTGATGACAATAATAAGAGTACGAAAAATACAAGTTGCTTCATGGGTGTGTTATTGCAAAATGGGTAATAAATGCGAAGGTTTTTCTCGCTGAACGGTTTTGGGTAAATGAAGTAATATTTCTTTTCTAAGTATATCTACCAAGCGTTTCTTCACAAAATCTCTATGGGTGATAATGCTTACTTCTCGTACGGGTTCTGGTGCAGGAAAGTGCTTAATTTGTTGTAATTTTTGTGTACTCAAATCGGTAGTGGCTAGTTGTGGTAAAATGGTAATACCGCTACTCATATCCACCATCTTTCGCAAGGTTTCTAAGCTGCCAGCCTCGTAATGAAAATGGGCTTTATCCTTGGCGGTATTGCGGGCTTTACACAGTTGCATCATTTGTGAACGAAAACAATGCCCTTCCTCCAAAAGCCATAATTTATCGGTAGCTATATCCTCCGGCTGTACCGTTTTTGCGTTGTATAACGGATTATTCTCAGCTACATACGCTACTAGTTTTTCGTAAAACAAAGGCTGCTCCTTTATGCTAGGTTCTTGTAAGGGCGTTACTAAAATTCCTGCATCTAATTTTCCTTCTAGAAGCTGACTTACCAATTGCTCAGTAGTATGCTCGGTAACATAAAATTTTATACCATCATATTTTTGAATAAAGGCATTTACAAAAAGGGGTAAAAGGTACGGGGCAAGGGTAGGTATAATTCCTAAACGTAAGGTACCATTGATAATTCCTTTCTGGCTCTGTATCAGTTCCTCCAAAGCTTGTTTTTGATGTAAAACTTGCTTCATTTGCTGTATTAGTGCCTCACCCTGCTGTGTAGGTACTACGGGTTGTTTACTTCTATCAAACAGCTTTATGCCTATTTGTTCCTCTAGCTTCTGTATTTGGGCACTTAGGGTAGGCTGGGTAACATTACAATGCTCCGCTGCTTCGCCAAAATGCCGAAACGTATTGAGTGCTAGTACGTATTCAAATTGAGTAAGTGTCATGCTGGGGTTAAAGTTACCGTAGTTTTAGAAACTTCAAAAACATGTTCTATACCTAGTTTTACGGGGTAGTTGTGCACGCTATGGCTAATAGGAAAATCGTAAGCTACAGGCACAGCTAAAACACCCAAATGTTCATCTAATATTTCAAATAGCGATTTTCCAAATGGCCGGGTGGTATCCTTAGCACCCACAAATTTGCCGACAATAATTCCTTTTACTTCCGCAAAAAAATGGCTTCTTAGTAGTTGTAGCAGCATTCTATCTATTTGGTACAAGTGCTCATCTACATCTTCAAAAAATACGATGGTTCCTTGTGTGCTAAGTGCACTATTAGTGCCTATGGAATGGGCTAGCATGGCCAAATTGCCCCCTACCAATGGGCCTGTAACTTTACCCCATTTATTAAAGCTATTGGTAGCCACGCTAATACTAGCGGGCTCACCACACAGTAATTGCCGTAAATGCTCTAAATAAGGTGCTGCCAGTTTATCTTTAAAAGCAGCCGCCATGGGGCTATGGATGCTGGCTACTTTGGTATGTTTATAGATGTGATTGTGTAGTAAGGTAATATCGCTATAGCCAATCAACCATTTAGGGTATTTTTTAAATTGTGAAAATTGCAACGCGTCAATAATTCTACTCATACCATACCCACCTCTGCCACATAAAATGGCTGCAATGGATGGGTCGTTTAAGGCGTCCTGCAAATCTTGCAATCGCTCTGTATCGGTGCCTGCAAAATAATGATTGCCTAGGCCTACCGTTTTACCATAAGTTACGTGAAAACCCCAACGCTGTAGGGTTTCCGTACATTCTTTTACTTGCTCTTTGGCTAAATAACCGGATGGACAAACAATATGCACTCTATCGCCTTTTTGCAAATACGGCGGTTGTATTGTGTTAACGAATTGGCTCATCTGTTAAGTAGTTTTCTTGCGTACTAATGTGCAAGGTATGTACCATTCCACATTTGAGTGCTACATTATTTTTTTGATGTCCTACAGGGAAATTAAAGCCTACAGGATAACCATATTTACTCACTTTTTCCTTCACCATATCTTCTATACAAAGGTGGAAAGGGATGGTGTTATTGGGGTCGGGTTTTGTTTTAAATCCGCCTACTACCAATCCTTTCAAGTTCTTTAAAATGCCTGCTCTTTCTAGTTGCCAAAACATTCTATCTAGGCTGTACAAGGCTTCATCTACATCCTCTACAAATAGAATTTGATTTTTACCTGTAATGTGGCTACTACTACCCGCCATACTTTCTATGCACTTTAAATTACCACCTACCAAAACACCTGTGGCTGTACCATTTACCTGCTGCACATGCTGCGGAAAAGTATATTTATAGGGTTCGCCGCTCCATGTTTTTTGAAGTGTTTGTAGTAGCTCCATGGTAGTAGTGGGTTCTTTGCTCCAATCATAGTCGAAGCTGCCACACATTTTACCATGTATACTGGCTATGCGTAAAGTGTTTTGTAAATGGCCATGTAAGAATGTAATATCAGAAAAGCCAATGATCCATTTTGGTTGTCTTTTTAAGGGTTGCCAATCTATCAAATCTATAATTCTTACACAGCCGTAGCCGCCACGGGCACACAAAATAGCGTGAACAGCGGGGTTGTTTATCATGGCTTGTAAATCGGCCGCTCGTTCCGCATCGGTGCCTGCAAAAGTTCCCTGTTGTTTACCCACATGTGGGCCAACTAATACATTGTATCCCCAAGTTTTTAGTAAGGCAATACAAGGCTGAATTTCTTCCAAGGAGATATAGCCTGCAGGTGCCACTATGCCAATGGTATTGCCAGCTTCTAAATACGGCGGAATACGGATACCCTTAGCGTTTTTGGCTACTGTATTTTGGTTGCTAGCTATGCTTGCAAAAGGTAGTGCCAGCCCCGCCAGTTGTAAAAATTGTGTACGGTTCATGTACTATTTTTTTAAAAATTGCTGAATGGTGGTTTTCCACGTGGTGCTATCGTTTTTCCATAAACTTACATGGCCTGCCATGGGGTATACTTTCAGCTTTTTTTGTTGGCTGGCTATATGTTCAAAAATGGTGTTTGTTTCAGCTTCGCTTACCCGTGGGTCCTGCTGGCCCCATTGTACCAAAACGGGCATGGTTAATTTGGTAGCACTTTTAAAAGGTTGGTGATTAAAAGCGTTAAAACCTTGCCATGCACCGCCCCAAAGGCATAGTAGCGTAGCCAAGGGTTCCTGTGGTAAATGCTGGTTTCGTAAAAAACCTTTTACAGCTTGGTGTAGCGATGCAAAAGGCATTTCTGCTATTACATGGCTCGGGTGTAAACTGCTATCTGCTACTGTTTTTATAATGGTGGCTGCCCCCAAGGAAATACCCCATAAAATAATAGGTTCAGCGGTTTGCTGTTCTATATATCTGTAGGCGGCGGCTACATCTCTTGTTTCAAAATATCCAATGCTACAGTTATTTCCACTACTGGCACCGTGGGCTCTAAAATCTACCAGTAATAAATTGTATCCCAGCTTATAAAACTGCTGTGCTTCTGGTACTATGGCACCTTTATTACTACTATGGCCATGAAATAAAATTACGGTGGCCGCTCTAGCGTTTTGTATGGCATGCCATGCTTGCAATTGCTCACCATCTGCCGTTGTTATCTGTACGGTTGTGTAAGGTATTTTCAGAAATTGCGTGATGGGCTTTTTGTAGGCTTTTTTTCCCAATAGTAAACTCGTTAGCGATGCTTTACTAGGTGGTTGCTCGCCTTGCGGCAACGGGAAATAGTGCGTAAAATAGTAAGCCTGACTTATCAATAAAATATTTAGCAGCAGCAACAATACACCTACTGTAATGGCCGCTCTTTTGAGTAGTTTTTTCATAAAAAACGTTACAGTTTATTGGCTGTAACGTAGTAAAATAAATGAAATAATAGCTACTAAATTTGTTCGGCACCAAAATATGATTGTAATACTTTGGGTAGGGTTATACCATCGGTATGCTGGTTATTCTCCAATAAAGTGGCCATAATTCTGGGTAGGGCTAATGAGCTGCCGTTAAGGGTATGTACCAAATGGTTTTTACCATCGGCATCCTTATAGCGGCATTTCATTCTATTGGCTTGGTAGCTTTCAAAGTTACTTACGCTGCTTACTTCGAGCCATTTTTGCTGAGCAGCACTGTACACTTCAAAATCGTAAGTAATGGCACTTGCAAAACCCATATCGCCACCACAAAGGCGTAAAATTCTATAAGGTAATTCCAAGCTTTGTATTAGTTTTTCTACATGTTCCACCATCTCTAACAAAACCGTATTGCTTTCACTTGGCTTTACTATTTGTATAATTTCTACTTTCTCAAACTGGTGTAGGCGGTTCAGTCCGCGTACATCTTTCCCGTAGCTGCCTGCTTCGCGTCTAAAACAAGGACTGTAGGCCGTCATTTTTTTGGGCAGTTCGGCTTCTTTTAGCAAAACATCTCGGTACACATTGGTTACTGGTACTTCCGCCGTGGGAATCATATAAAAATCATCGGCTGGCATATGGTACATCTGTCCCTCTTTGTCGGGTAGCTGCCCCGTACCAAAAGCGCTGGCAGTATTTACCATAAAAGGCGGCAAATATTCTAAGTAGCCTGCTTGGGTATTAAAATCTAAAAAGTATTGAATCAAACTCCGCTGTAGTTTGGCGCCTTTGCCAATGTAAAACGGAAAACCACTACCGGTTACTTTGTTACCCAATTCAAAGTCGATTAAATTATACTTTTTAGCTAAATCCCAGTGTGGCACGGCATCGGCCGCCAAAGTGGGCTTTACACCACCGGCACGTACTTCTACATTTTCCTCAGGTGTTTTACCTGTAGGCACTTCAGGGGTGGGTGTATTGGGTATTTGAAATAAAATGCTTTCTATGCTTTGCTCCAGCTCGGTTAAACTTGCTTTTAAGGGTTCTATTTGTAGCTTGGCATTGGCTACTTGGGTTTTTGCTTCTTCCGCCTGTTGTTTTTGCCCGGCCGCCATTAATTTGCCTATTTCTTTAGAGGCTTGGTTTACGGTAGCCAACAATTCATCTAACTGTGTTTGTGTTTTTTTTCTATCATCGTCTAAGGCTATTACTTCATCCACCAAATGTAGCTGTGTAAAGTTTTTTACTTGTAGCAGTTGTTTTACCTGCTCTGTATTGTTTTTTAGAACCTGTATTTGTAACATAAGTATAATAGTAAAGTAAAAATTGTGGGCAAAGGTAAATATTTCAGCTATGCGTAGGTTAGGGTGTTGGGTATAAGTAGTTTACCTTTGCTACATGCAAGCAGCAGAAGATTTACAGGCAAGATGGTGGCAGCTAGAAGCAAAGCTGCTGGATAGGTTTGGAAAGAAGCCCGATATAGAATCTATTTTATTCTTAATAGGTATGCAGGAAGTAGGGTTGCAAACCACTAAAATTTCCAAGGAGCAAAAGCAGGAGTTAATGCATGTGGGGGCCTGTACTATACTGGCTAGTAGTGGTTATTATGAACTAGAAGGTTACGATGGCGATGGATGGCCCCATTTTAAGCAGTTACTAGAAATACCAGATATGTTTATGCCAGAGCAAGAAAATTTTTTGAAAGACCATATTTTACTTTACTTCGAGCAGCAAAAATTTTAGCGTTTCATGAAACTATTTTTATCTGTTGTACTGTGTGCTGCTGTTACAGTGGCGGCTGCCCAAACCAAGCCCAAACCTAAAGTAGCCACGCCGGCGGCACCCAAGGCTGCGGCGGTTAAAACAAAGGAATCAAAAGTATTACTAGAAACACCTTACGGTAATATGGTGATAGTATTGTACGATAGTACACCCTTACACAAAGCCAACTTTTTAAAACTAGTATCGGAAAAGTTTTATGATGGTTTGTTATTTCACCGGGTAATAGATGGGTTTATGATTCAAGGTGGCGACCCTACCAGCAAAAATGCCGATAGTTCTGCCATGTTGGGCGGCGGTAGTGCCCCCGGCGAACGAATTCCTGCTGAGTTTAAAACTTATTATACCCATAAAAAAGGTGCCTTGGCTGCAGCAAGAGATAACAATCCACAAATGGCGAGTAGTAACTGCCAATTTTATATAGTACAAGGCAAACCTTATACCGATGTGGAAATAAATATGATGGAATGTCGTGCTCGCCAAACCAATGCTGCATTTACCTATACCGATGCTCAGCGGAAAGCCTTTAAA
>RDXK01000201.1 GCA_004292605.1 Bacteroidota bacterium | reverse complement strand
AAGCCGGCATGAAGGATTTTATTAGTAAACCGTTTACGCTCGAACAATTAAAGGAAGTAGTGGCCCGATGGAGCTAGTGGATGGAGAGATGGGGTTACAAAAACTCTCATTGCAGCTTTATCAATATTCAATCATCTAAACGCAACATAATTTTACAGCTAGATATTTATACCTGTGTAAAGCAAAAGTGCTTTAGAAAAAACCTATTTTTATGCAATGATGCTCACAACGGAAGATATAAAAACAATGCAGAACTTCTTTACCAAGCAACCCGTGGTAAAAGCATTTTTATTTGGTTCATTGAGCAGAAATGAAGCTACAGAAGAAAGTGATATTGACATACTAGTAGAACTGGATTATACGCAGCATATTGGACTTGGTTTTATAGATATGAAACTTGACCTTGAACAGCAACTAAATAAAAAAATTGATTTAGTATCTGACAACTCTATCTCGAAACACCTTCGCCCGTTCATAGATTCTGATAAAAAATTAATTTATGAGAGGCCTATTGGGTGATAGACAACGACTTCTACATATTTATGAAGCCATTACCGAAATAGAAAATTACATTGAAAATACCACTGTAGAAGTATTTTTGGGCAACTCGATGATGCGATTTGCCTGTATCAAACAAATTGAAATCATTGGCGAAGCTGCGAACCATGTGAGTGATGAAACCAAACAAAAATTTAGCGACATTCAGTGGCGACAAATTGTAGGCCTCCGCCATGTGTTGGTTCATGAGTATTTTGGAATAGATGAACATCTTGTATGGCAAATAATAATTACAGATTTACCTATGCTAAAACTTGCGGTTCAAAACGTACTTCTTCAAGAGTTTGGTACGGCCGTTTAAAAGGATTCTAAGGTTGAATGCCTTCGACTGTTCGTTAAAAAATTGTCCAATTCCAAATTTGTTGTATCTACCGCAAACCACCTTCCAGTAATTGATGATGTAGGTTTAGCACTTGTGGCAGTATGCTGCTATGTAAGCCATTTTCTATCACCACATCGCATAGCTTCATTTTTATACGTTCATTTATTTGCTTGTCCATACGCTCCAATACTTGCTCACGGCTTACACCATCTCTATGCATCGTTCGCTGTACCCTAAGTGCGTATGGGGCGGTTACACCTATCACATATTGCAATCCTTTGGCAGTACCACTTTCAAAAAGCAAGGCGGCTTCCTTTATGACGTAAGGCGTAGTTTGCTGCTGAAACCATTGCTGCGTATAGGCAATCACCGCTGGGTGAACAATGGCATTTAACTGAGCTAACTTTTCCGGGTTTTTAAACACTATCCCCGCCAGCACAGCCGTTTGCAACACTTGACCTTGAAAAATAGCTGCACCAAAATTTTGTATCAATTCCTGCTGTAGTGGTTGGCTGGTATTCATCAGTTGTTTGGCCACCGTATCGGCATACAATACGGGCACACCCAATGCTTCAAATATTTTTGCCACGGTAGTTTTACCGCTGCCAATGCCTCCTGTAATGCCTACATGTATCATATTGTAATAAAAAAACACCCCGAAGGGTGTTTGCTAATCATTTACTTTTTTTCAGCCGGGGCAGGTTTGTTGTACTGCATCGTCCAGTCTAAACTCACTGCACTTTTTTCAATGCGTAAAAAATTGCCCGGGGCTACTTCTAGCTGCATAGTACCATCTTCATTTACTTTATTCACGGTGCCGTGTATACCTGCAATAGTTACTATTTTGCTTCCTTTTTCAAGGTTTTCAATAAACTTCTTCTGCTCTTTTTGCTTTTTTGCTTGTGGGCGAATCATAAAAAGCCAAAAAACTAAAATCATACCACCGATCATTACCATTTGAATGGTTCCTGCACCAGCGGGGGCTTGTAAAACAATAGTTGCTAACATAAAACGTATATAAATTTAAGCGAAGTTAATAGTCGCATGAGTTACAATCTCTCACTTCGCCTTGAAAAATTAATTCGTGTTTGGTATTTCCCTTGGTATTGGTTTGGCAGTAAATTGATTTTCGAATAACACCACCATGACTTCTATTGCTATCAAAAGTGGCCGTAATTAAACCCTCCTCGTTCGGGGCAATGGGGGCCGATGTGTAGGTAGTAACCGTACAGCCACAACCTGGCACCACATTGGTTAATATAAGCGGAAATTCCCCTACGTTCTTGAATCGATACTTGATTTCTACCTTCTCACCAAAATTGATAGTACCAAAATTCACTATTGAATCTTGCCACAAAATATTCGAGAAATAGGCTGTGTCGGTCAATGATTTTTGGATCGATTTAGGATCCTTTGCATTGGGAGCTCGGTTTTTATTGCTTTTTCCGCAAGCTGCAAAAGCCATCCACAACACTAGCAGTAGGGTTAAATATCTCATATTTAGGAAACGTGTATGTGTGCAAAAATAGCGTATTTGCTATGCCTTTAACTTAAAATCTACTTTATGAATCTTGTTCTCTTTCAGCAATTCTTTATGCAAATTATCAAGCAAACCATTGATAAACTGTCCACTTTGCACCGTACTGTATTCCTTTGCTAAATCTATATACTCATTAATAGTCACCTTGGTAGGTATGGTTTCAAAGTACAAAAACTCCGCTAAACCCATTTGCAACAGCAATAAATCTATACTAGCTATACGGTCGGCATCCCAATTGTTCAATTTTGGTTTTATCAATTCTAGTAGGTAATCGCCTTTGCTTTGCACCACTTCTAGTAGTTGGTGTGCATACAAACGCTTCTCCTCCCCTACAATATTGGTAAAATCCATGGGTTTACCTTTTTGAAAGTAGTTCAGCGCAAGCTGGTTCACCATTTCAGCATCATCTTCCCAATTTGGAAAAAACTCCTCTAGATGACTCACAAAATCTTCGTTAGGCAGTAGCAAATCGGTAAATATAAATTTTACAATATCTGTATCTTCCTTTTTGGTATGCGGAGTAGTAATGTAGGCTTGGTAAATATCAGTTTGAACAAGTTCCTGATAAATTTTGCGTACCCATTCGTCGTCATTATCTATCCGCTCGGGCTTATCGTTTTCTAAAGCTGCTTTGAACGAAGGATTTTCCAGCAATTGCCACATCCATAAATTACCGGCTATCTTGGTATTCACATTCAAATCGGCTGTGGTAGGTAAGTTTTTATTGGCCCGAAACATGGCATCTGTTTCGGCATAGCGACAAACTTTTGTAACGAAATAGAACAGAGCCACTAACAATCCTCTCGACTCGTCTAATTTTCTGGCTAAAAAGGCTTTCGGGGTTACTTGCGTACTTGTGTTTTCCATGGTTTGTAGTATGTACAAGCTTTGCATCACCTTAACCCTGATATTTCTTCTGCTAATCATAATAAGTAAGAGCCTTTTTTTGTGGCGGCAAAACTAACCAATTCTACCCGTAAAACGCTAAAAATAGGTAGCCGCCTAGCTGAAAATATGTCAGCAGCACACCGTATTCACTGCCATTAAGCGAAATGTACAGCTCCTTTTTTGTTGAAAATTTTGCGTAGCAAGGCTGGTTCTGAAAAAATGGCAATACCTGTAGGCGTGGCACTGTTTTTATACTTTGTTCAGCAAATCAAAAAAATTGTAAACTATGGCAAAAAAGCTAAGCGTTACCCCATTACACGACAGAGTAATTGTAAAAGCCGCTGCTGCAGAAGAGAAAAGTGCCGGCGGAATTATTATTCCTGATACTGCGAAAGAAAAACCACAACGCGGTGTGGTAGTAGCAGCCGGACCGGGCAAAAAAGATGAGCCTGTAACTGTAAAAGCTGGCGACACTGTATTGTATGGTAAATATGCAGGTACAGAAATTACCGTAGAAGGTATAGACTATTTAATAATGCGTGAAAGCGACATTTTAGCAATAGTATAAGTAAAAGGGTTCTTTTTCCCAGAAAGCCAAAAGCTGTCTGGCATTCAAACAAAATCACATTAAACTAAATCAGTTGTATTATGGCAAAGCAAATTTTCTTTGACGTAGAAGCAAGAAACAGGATGAAAAAAGGCGTGGACACTTTAGCCAATGCCGTAAAAGTAACCTTAGGCCCCAAAGGTAGAAACGTAGTAATAGAGAAAAAATTTGGTGCACCAGCAGTAACTAAAGATGGTGTTACTGTAGCCAAAGAAATAGAATTGGAAGACCCTATTGAGAACATGGGTGCCCAAATGGTAAAAGAAGTAGCTAGCAAAACCGCTGATATTGCTGGTGATGGTACTACTACTGCTACCGTACTTGCCCAAGCTATTATAGCCGAAGGTTTGAAAATGGTAGCCGCTGGCGCCAACCCAATGGATTTAAAGCGTGGTATAGATAAGGCAGTTTCCTTAATAGTAGAAAACTTAAAAGGCCAAAGCCAAACTGTAGGAAACGATAGCAAAAAAATTCAAGCAGTAGCTACTATTTCTGCCAATAACGATGAAACTATTGGTAAACTAATTGCTGAAGCTTTTGCAAAAGTGGGTAAAGAAGGTGTAATTACTGTAGAAGAAGCAAAAGGTACCGATACTACTGTAGATGTGGTAGAAGGTATGCAGTTCGATCGTGGTTATGTAAGTCCATACTTTGTAACCAACAGCGAGAAAATGGAAACTGAGTTACAAAACCCTTACATACTTATTTACGATAAGAAGATATCTGCCATGAAAGATATTCTTCACATCCTAGAGAAAGTAGCACAAAGCGGTCGTCCGTTGTTAATCATCGCGGAAGATTTAGAAGGCGAAGCACTAGCTACCTTAGTAGTAAATAAACTACGTGGTACATTAAAAGTAGCTGCTGTAAAAGCTCCTGGCTTTGGCGATAGAAGAAAAGAAATGTTGACTGACATTGCTATCTTAACCGCAGGTACTGTAATTAGCGAGGAATTAGGTCACAAGTTAGAAGGCGCCGATTTATCAAGCCTTGGCCAAGCCGCAAGTGTAACTATCAATAAAGATAATACTACTGTAGTAGGTGGTAAAGGTAAAAAAGTAGATATCACTGCCCGTGTAAACCAAATTAAAGCTCAAATAGAAAATACTACTAGCGATTACGATAGAGAGAAACTACAAGAGCGTTTAGCTAAGTTAGCTGGCGGTGTTGCTGTGTTGTACGTAGGTGCTGCTACCGAGGTAGAAATGAAAGAGAAGAAAGACCGTGTAGACGATGCTTTACACGCTACCCGTGCCGCTGTGGAAGAAGGTATAGTACCAGGTGGTGGTGTGGCTTACATACGTGCTATTGAAAGCTTAGATGCTAAAGTACGTGGCCAAATAGCCGATGAGCAAACTGGTATGGCTATAGTACGCCGTGCATTGGAAGAGCCTATCCGTACGCTTACTAGCAATGCTGGTATAGATGGTAGTATAGTAATACAAAAAATTAGAGAAGGTAAAGGCGATTTTGGTTTCAATGCCAGAACCGAAACTTACGAAAACCTTTTCAAAGCAGGTGTTATTGACCCTACTAAAGTAAGCCGTGTAGCATTGGAAAATGCTGCTAGCATAGCTGGTATGTTATTAACTACTGAGTGTGTAGTGGCCGATAAGCCAGAGCCTAAGAGTGCTGCTCCTGCTATGCCAGGTGGTGGTATGGGCGATATGGGTTATTAATCATTTCCCTTATACATATAAAACTCCCGGTGCACATGCGGCCGGGAGTTTTTTATGCGTTGTAGCGTAGCAAAACCAACAAAATAGAATGCAAAAAACAGCGTTAATTTACCACCAGTTCTAGAAAAATATTACTAGCCTAGTTAGCTACATTCCATCCAAACCTCCGCACCCATTCTGGGCTTGATGGAATTGGTACAAGGTGAAAACTGCACCGAGGAGAAATAAGTTTTAAATAATGGCTCATACTCCGCCACGGAACCGCCAAACGGTGGCCCGGCCTTATCAAACTCTCTATTGAAAAGCACACCTACTAAAACGCCGTAAGACCGTAAAAGCTGTCGCATTTTTTGCACATAGCTAAGCCTTTGCGTGGGTAACAAGGCACAGAAAAACGTTTGTTCTACTATACAATCAAAAGTTTGGGTTAACGTAAAAAAGTCGGCACAAACAGCCTTCACATTCCAGCCATGCTGCGAACACTCTGCCGAAAATTTTTCAATTACTTCAGGTACTATATCTACCACGGTGATATTGGTAAAACCCAATGCCGCTAATGCTTTCGCCTCGTAAGCATTACCACAGCCCGGAATAAGTATGGACGCTTCTTTGTTATCCATATTTTGAAAATATTGCACAATGGGTGTGCTGGCATAGCCAATATCCCAAGGTGTTTCGGCGTTGGCATATTTTTGCTGCCAGAATGTTGGGGCTAACTGTTCCATAGAAAAAAATTCCACCAAAAATAAAAAACAAACACTTGTTAGCTTTACTTTTGCACATCTAAATTATTCCATCCATGCAGTTTCAGTTGAGTGAAGAACATGTAATGATTCAAAAAGCGGCCCGAGATTTTGCTCAAAATCAATGTTTGCCCGGTGTAATTGAAAGAGATGAACTTCAACGTTTTCCAAAAGAGCAAATATTACAGTTGGCCGATTTAGGTTTTATGGGAATGATGACCGACCCAGCCTACGGTGGCGCCGGTATGGATACCATTAGCTATGTGTTAGCGATGGAAGAAATAAGCAAGGTAGATGCTAGCACTAGTGTGTGTATGAGCGTAAACAACAGCCTAGTTTGTTATGGCTTGGAAGCTTATGGATCGGAAGAACAAAAACTAAACTACCTAACGCCCCTAGCCCAAGGTAAAAAAGACGGTGAACTGTATATAGGTGCATTTTTACTAAGTGAACCAGAAGCTGGTAGCGACGCTACTAGCCAGCAAACCACTGCGGTAGATATGGGCGACCATTACCTAGTTAACGGTACCAAAAACTGGATAACCAACGGTAGCAGTGCAAGTGTGTATTTAGTAATGGCACAAACCGATGTTAGCAAGGGTAGCAAAGGAATCAACTGTTTAATTATTGAAAAACATTGGCCTGGTGTTACCGTGGCAGCCAAGGAAAATAAATTGGGGATCCGCGGAAGCGATACACATACCATTATGTTTACCGATGTAAAAGTGCCCAAGGAAAACCGAATAGGTGCCGATGGTTTTGGTTTTACATTTGCTATGAAAACCCTTGCTGGTGGCCGTATTGGTATTGCCGCACAGGCATTGGGCATTGCTAGTGGTGCCTACGAGTTAGCCAAAGCTTATAGCAAAACCAGAAAAGCCTTTGGTACCGAAATTTGTAATCACCAAGCTATACAATTTAAATTGGCCGATATGGCTACAAGAATTGAAGCTGCCCGATTATTGTGCTTAAAAGCAGCTTTTGAAAAAGATACTAAGCAGGATTATACACTGAGCAGTAGCATGGCAAAAGTGTTTGCTAGTGAAACAGCTATGTGGGTAACTACAGAGGCGGTGCAAATACATGGTGGCTATGGCTTTGTAAAAGAATACCATGTAGAACGTTTAATGCGTGACGCAAAAATTACGCAGATTTATGAAGGTACGTCTGAAGTTCAACGAATAGTAATAGGTAGAAGTATCTTAAAATAATTGGTCGATTTTGTATTTTCTATAGATTGTTTGCTTGTATAAACGCTCCAATATTGGGGCGTTTTTTATGCTGTCAGTTGGTTGACAATGATAGAAAAAAGCAGGGCTGGCATTGCCAAACCCTGCTAGCATTTTAAACTTGGCTAACCCTGCCAATAAGTAATTGTTACTGTACAATCCATTTTTCAGCATGTACCACTTGCTGCTGAGCATTGGTTACACGCAACCAATAAATACCGGGCACCGCCTGCGGCAACTGTACAGGAACGATTGATTTTTCGCTGGCTTGTACCTGTTTGCGTACCATGGCTTTACCGTTGAAATCAGTTACATCTATGGTATAAGCACCAGCAGCTAATTGTGTTAGGTTTACATAGCTGATACCTTGGGTAATAGGATTTGGATAACTGGTAACTTTTGCTACATGCTCTATTCTAGCGGGTTTCGCCTGCTGAAATAACAAACAATTGCTCGCTAAATCCGATGAATTATAAAAACCTACCGTTTGTGGCAACTCCGTTGCTTGCCATTGCTGCACACTTACTTTGTGCATTGGTAAGGCTTGGTTGGCGCAAGACAATAGGATATCATTTTCCGTGGTAACAGCGGCACCATTTACGGTAAAATTGGCGGGTAATCCTTTAATGGTGGCAATATAAGTAGTTTGCAAATTGCTCGTATTTACGGTGAATACAGCACCTCTAGCCGTGATAATGTATAAGGTACCAAAGGCATCTGCCACCATATCGCCACCCCAACCTATACACTGATTGTGAATACTGGTAGCACCATTTTTATCAGCATCAATTAACGCACCATGTTGGGTAATTTTTGAAGGATTATTGGGCGAAAAACTGCACAAACTATTACCATCATTGGTAAGTGTATAAATGAGCCCATTACTAGCTGCACACAT
>RDXK01000200.1 GCA_004292605.1 Bacteroidota bacterium | reverse complement strand
GTACAAATCTAAAGGTTGGTATGGCATAGCCTACCAACAACTTTTATAACGTTGGTTTTTTGTTGGTGAAGAACACCAACTAAGGAAAATTTACGTCATTGGAGTAGACACGAGATTTGGCAACGATGCGGGACCCTACTATTCGATGGAAATAGCAGAAATATTCGGTAACTAGCTAATTTAGACAAATGCAAGATATTGAAAACCCGTTTTCTCATGTAGCAGATGATATTTATCACGCCTTTTCTTTCCTGACAGAACTTGGATTCCAAGGAAAGATAACACGTAATGAGGGCTGGATTTGCGAGGTAATTTTTGAGTCGGCACAATTCATAATTTATTTGAAATTTGAGAATTTAGCGGGGCATTTCCTTTTTTCCTTTACCAACAAGTTGACTAACAAAAACTTGCTGATGTGGGAATATCTAAAATCCAAAATGAACAATTTCAATTATGAAAATTATAAACCGGACGAATTTGGGTTTTACCTCAAACCATTAAAAAATATAGCAGCAGACTTTAAGCAAGAGTTCGGTAAAGATTTTGAACACACTTAAGACGTTTTTCGTTTTTTTGTAAGGTTGGTTTTTTGTTGTTGAAGAACATCAACTAATGCATAAATGCCACACTCGACCCTCCCCTAATTCTGTTTAAATTTTGCCTCTAAGTAAAAAGTAGGAATGCTAATAGCGAAAAGCTGGTGATTGTTTTTGTTTTTCATGGTGTACTCGCCCCACATTTTGCCTTGCTCCGTATCTAGCTTACAAGCACTAATGTATTGGAACCTATCACCTGGCTGTATAATAGGCTGTTTACCCACTACGCCAGCGCCCTCTACCTCTCGTTTTACACCCCTACTGTCGGTTATAAACCAGTGTCGGGTTAACAATTGTACCGCAAAGGGGTTAAAATTTTCTATGGTTATGCAGTAGGCAAACACAAAGTCGTGTAGCAGCGGATTGCTCTGTGTAGCATCGTACATTACCTCTACAGTAATACCTACGCCATTTGAAATTGCATTCGCCATACATAGTTTTTTTACTGTGTGAAAGATAAGAAAAATAGGCAGCCGAGCACGGTTGGCCGCTTTTTTTGCACAAAAAAGCACTTGAGATACAAGTGCTTCAACGTTTGTATAATAAAAAAGTTTATTGTCCCTGTGCTAAACTATACAAAGCTTTATCGCCTACCACATGCAATAACTCTAAACTAGCCACTTTTAAATGATTAGCTACCTGTGTGTAAAGGTTAATAACATCGGTTTGCGAAAGTGGCTGACCGCTAGTAGATTCAATACGACAGCGATATTGGTTGACCACATTGGTAAAAATGCTCCCCTTAGGCCAAACTTGGGTTCCGCGGTTACTAATGGTTACCAATTTGTAAGGTAAACTTCCTATAGCTACTAAACAAGCATCAGCTACTTGCTGAGGCTGCCCTGCATGTTCTACAAAAAAGTCAACCCCTACCGTATCTAGCTGTTCGCCGCTATTGCTAGCTATAGCTGGGTTTTGGGTAAGTTTTTCTACTTCTATGGTTACGGGTACATCTTCGCCCAAGGCTTTCGGGTTATGTGCAGGTGCTTTACCAAAATTGTCAATAATAGCTTGTGCAAATGCCGCTGTACCCACGCTTGGAATTTCCTTATTACCAAAATCGCCTGTGTGCACACCGCTTTCTAGCGTGTATAATAAAGCGTTTTCAATAATGGCAGCACTTTTTAGCAAGCCTAAATGCCTTAACATACCTATACCGCTTAGCAATAATGCGGTAGGGTTAGCTATGCCTTTGCCAGTAATATCCGGTGCGGTACCGTGTACAGCCTCAAAAATGCTGATGTGGTTACCTATATTGGCGCTAGGTGCAAACCCTAAACCACCTACTAAACCAGCACATAAATCGCTTACAATATCGCCTTGTAAATTGGTAAGTACCACTACCTCAAACAAATCGGGGCGGGTTACCAGCTTCATACATAAATCATCCACTATTACATCGTCGGCCTTAATATCGGGGTAGTTAGCCGCCACTTCCTTAAACACTTCTAAAAATAAGCCATCGGTTATTTTCATAATGTTGGCTTTATGGCCACAGGTTACACGTTTAGCACCCATTTGCCTAGCCATTTCAAAAGCGTATTGTATTACTTGCTTGCTACCGGGGCGGGTAATAAAACGGCGACAAAGTGCCACATCGTTGGTAAGCATATGTTCTATACCACCGTAGGTGTCTTCTATATTTTCACGTACTATAGTTACGTTAATAGGTATGCCAGCCTTGCTAAAAACAGTATCTACACCGTGTAGCGATTGGAAAGTGCGTTTGTTAGCATACGTGTTCCAGGTTTTACGGGCAGTAACGTTTACACTTTTTACACCCTTACCCTTGGGCGTTTCCATAGGGCCTTTAAATAAAATACCTAGGGTTTCTATGGTTTGCTGTGCCTCAGGCGTCATACCATTGCTAAAGCCTTTATCAAATACCCAACGGCCCATTTCCACCACTTCGTATTGCAAAGGCACTTTGGCCGCATCAAAAATTTGTAAAACAGCATCCATTATTTCTGGGCCTATTCCATCGCCTTTGGCAACCGCAATTTTTAGCATAAAAAATTATTTGTGTGTAAGTGGAAATAAATTTCGGGCAAATGTACAAGATAGGCGTGTAAGGATAGATTAGAAATGAATGTGTTATGCAGTTTTTTGCAATTCTTTAGCCATTTTGCAGCGGAAAACGGCAAATTATTGTCTTGTTCCGGTATGTTAACACTAAAACAAGCCTTATTACTGCTTTCAGCATGGTTTTTACTGGCATGCAATTCCCACAAAATTTATATCAGTCCGCAAGTAGGTTTAACCGCACCTTATAAAACTCTACCCTTCCGAACCGATTCCACTACCCTGCAGCTAAGTGCCAATGCCCAACTAATTACAGGCAATGCCAACTATGATGCCTCCGATGCGGTAACGGCCGTAAACGGCTATACACAAATAGCTAAGCGCTGGGGCTTTTTAGTAGTACATGCTAATGTAGGTGCCACATTAGGAAACTACCATGTGTTTCGATTACGCGACGATAGAGACTACGATGTTCTAGTTAGTCCTGCTTACAACGAACAAATACGTGGAAATTATTTTTTTGGTGCTGCCAGCGGCTCGGCGGGTTTTTCCTTAACGGCCATCGGCAATAAACAAATTGAGTGGCGCCCAATAGCAGCCAATATTTCGGCTAACAAGGAGTTTGGAAGCTATGCCAAACTAAGAAGCCAAATGGATATGACTAAAGTAACCCATGTTACACGGTCGCCATTTTTGGCAACAGTGGGCGTAGAATCGGAAATTATATTTAGAAGCAACGATTGGAGTTTGGGCTTTTTAATGGGTCAACAATGGCTGTTAGGTAAACATTATGCCCACACTTGGGAAACCTATTCCACCGGCAATGTATACTATAACAGGGGCGGCCGACAAAGATTTTTTTACAGTACGGTGGCTGTTTCACAAAAGCATCATACGTTTTACGGATCGATGATGCTAGGTAACCGATTTTCTGGTGTGCAAATAGGGTATAATAGAGTGCTAAAAGGCTGGCGTTAGTTCACTAATTTATCGGCACAGCAGCTGCTGGCAAAGGCTTCTGGCTTAGCTTTAAAGGCAAAACCCATTCCTAAAATATAGCCCATCGCTTCCCGCAAAGCATCATTGCTTTTAAACTGTGGATTCGTATTTATATCGGCATGTACTTCCATTTCCACATGGTAATCTATAAAAAGCTGGCAAAGCTGGTAAGCAATATCCACACTCATAGCCACCTCGGCTATCATACGTTCCTTTAAATGGTATTTCTGTTTGCTTTTATGGTTATTAATGTACATAAAACCACCGGCATGTTCCCGTAAAAAAACTATCACCGTAGCAAACTCCGTTTCAGCACCTTTTACTTGGCTGTCGGTACCTATACAAACCTTGAGTTTATTGCCCAAAGCCGTCTCCCTTTGAATGGCCTGCTCCACCGCATCTTTTATAGGCAACTCTAAAGGTTCGCCATTAAATTTTCTCCAAAGCATAGCAAAAAAGTTTTCTGAAATTACTGGTGTTTGGTCATTGCACTACGGGCTGCTGGTTATGTATTTATTAACAAAAAACTACCAACGGCACCTTGTGGAACCCTTGATAGGTTATGGCAGCCTACCATTGTACAAATAAGGCCCTAGCAAAACAATTATGGGCGGTACCGCGTAAAGAAATATTTTTGTACTATTGACTATCTGTAGCTACCCGGTTTACAGCATTGTTCACTAAACAAAAAAACATTGGCTATTCGTTCGCATTTATTACAAGTTTTTTTACAAGCAAACTCTATTGGTAACGAGGGTACTACTGTGCTTATTATTTTGCTATTGATACTATTGGTTTTTTCGTTTGCGGTAAGTGGCGCCGAAGTAGCTTATTTTTCGCTAAGTTATAAGGATGTAAATATGCTAAAAACCAAGCAGCACTTGGCTTATAGGCGTATTGTACACCTGCTGGAGCAGCCTAAACATTTATTGGCTACGCTGCTAATAGCTAACAGCGTTATTAATATTGCCATCATCATCATCTCTAATTTGGTGCTTGATAACCTTATTAATTTTGAAGATTTTGCTACCGTGGCCGAAGGTGAAATTGCCTGGATACCTTTTGCCGTAAAAGCCGTGTTAATCACCGCCTTCCTAGTATTATTTGCCGAGATTATGCCTAAGGTAATGGCTACGCAAAACAATATTCGCTTTGCAAAAGATGTAGGTTTTGTGGTAGAAGCCCTGCATTATGTATTTGGCGGCTTGGGTAAATTACTGGTAAACAATGCCGATGTAATTGAAAAAAAATTAGCTAGCAAAACCAAGGGTAGCTACAGCCTGCAGGAGCTAGATGAAGCTATAGAAATTACCAGCGCTAGCAATGCCAGTGAAAAAGAGCGAAATATTTTAAAAGGCATCGTAAAGTTTGGAAACATTACCGTGAAACAAATTATGAAAACACGGATAGATGTAAACGGCCTGCCACACACCATGAATTTTGATGAAGTGGTAAAAACCGCCGAGGAACTACATTACAGCCGCTTACCCGTGTATAAAAACGATTTGGACGAAGTGATAGGCATTTTACATACTAAGGATATGCTGCCTCATTTACACGAGCCCGCTAGTTTTAATTGGCATACCCTAGTAAGGCCGCCATATTTTGTGCATGAACATAAATTGATAGAAGATTTACTCGCCGATTTTCAGCAAAAGCATATTCACTTTGCCGTAGTGGTAGATGAGTTTGGTGGTACCAGCGGTATAGTGACGCTGGAGGATATTATGGAAGAAATTATTGGCGATATTAAAGATGAGTTCGACGAGGAGGATGCCGATTATAAAAAGCTAGATGCCAACAACTATATTTTTGAAGGCAAAACCATGCTGCAAGATGTATGTAGAATAATGGGGTTGGAAGCCACCGCTTTTGAAACCCTAAAAGGCGAAAGCGATTCACTAGCGGGTTTAGTGCTAGAAGTGGCCGGCGAAATACCGCAACCCAACCAGATAGTGACGGTAGGCGGGTACGACTGTACCGTGCTAGAAGTAGTAAAAAACCGCTTGAAAAAAATAAAAATTACCATCAAAACCAGTGAGTAAAAATGCACTTTGGCTCTTGGCTTTGGTATGCCTAGGGGCAGCCTGTAACAGTACTTTTGTACCCAAACCAAGAGGTTATTTTGCAGTGCCCTTGCCCGAAAAAAAATACCAAATTTTTCAGCAGGCAGGTTACCCTTACAGTTTTGAATACCCCGTGTACGCTAGTATAGAAAAAGATAGTTTGTTTTTTGAACAAAAAGCCGAGAACGATTGGTGGCTTAATATTCAATACCCACAGTTCAATGCCACCCTGCATATAAGCTACAAACAAATAGGTAAAAACCAGTTTGAACAGCTGGTGAAAGATGCTTACACACTTACCCAAAAACATACCAGCAAGGCCAATTCTATCGACGATTCGCTGATGCTTACACCCAACGGTGTACGAGGTATATTTTTTACGGTAGGGGGCAATGTAGCTACAGAAAATCAATTCTTTTTATCGGATAGTGTACGGCATTATGTACGTGGAGCCCTTTATTTTGATGCCACGCCTAACCAAGATAGTTTGCAGCCCATAACACAGTTTTTAGTGGCCGATGTAAAACACTTGATTAATACTTTTAAATGGAAGCAATAAATTTGTACCATGCTTATTATTGATAATGTTTTAATTAGCGATGAAGTGGTGCAGGAGCAGTTTGTGTGTAACCTAGCTAAGTGCAAAGGCGGCTGCTGTGAAGATGGCGATGCGGGTGCCCCACTAACCAAAGAGGAAGAGGAATTTGTACAAAAATATTATCCTACGGTGTTACCTTATTTAACACCAAAAGGCATAAAAGCTATTGAAAAACAAGGCTTTTTCACCTACGATGCTAGTTTTGGCAATGTTACACCCACCATTGGCGGTGCCATGTGTGCTTATGGCTTTAAAGATGCATCGGGCACCATACAGTGCAGTTTTGAACAGGCGTATAACAAAGGCGATATTCCTTGGAAAAAACCCATCAGCTGTCATTTATTTCCTTTAAAAATATCGCAAAGCGAAGTAGATCCTTCCATGGAATACATCAACTATGAACCCCGGGAAGATTTGTGTGCAGCGGCGTGTAGTCTAGGAAAGGAACTAAAAGTACCGGCTCACCAGTTTGTAAAAGAAGCATTGATACGCAAGTACGGACAAGAGTTTTTTGATACGTTAGATGCTATGTCGCATCAACTCACTTAAATACCACCCATGGCAAGTGCAGCATCTACTTTTTTGAAAAAAAGTGCCGAAAAAGCGGTCGACTTACAACATAGAAAAACCATCAATTTTAATATTGGTAAATACAATGCTGTAGTACCCAAAGGCAAGGAGCAGTTTGCTCATCTTGAATTGGCAAGGCAAAAAGCAAAAAATATTAAGTGGCGAGCACTAGAAAAATTAGATGAGTATTTAGAACTGTTTGAACAAAAAATAACTGCCCGTGGTGCTAAGGTAATTTGGGCGGAAGATACCCAAGCTGCCCAAGCCGCCATTGCACAAATAGTAAAGGAAAAAAACTGTACCACGCTGGTAAAAAGCAAAAGCATGGTTACGGAGGAAATACACCTAAACAGTTTTTTAGAAGGCATAGGCGTAGAAAGTGTAGAAACCGATTTGGGTGAATATATTCAACAGCTAGATGGGGAACCACCGTACCACATAGTTACACCGGCCATGCACAAAAGCAAGGAAGATGTGGCCCAGCTTTTTCATGAAAAATTAGGCACACCAGCCCATTTATCGCCGCAGGAACTTACCCTCATTGCCCGCCAAAAACTACGAGAGAAATATACCCAAGCACAAATAGGTGTTACTGGTGCCAATTTTTTATTGGCCGATATTGGTGGTGTAGCCATTACCGAAAATGAAGGCAATGCCCGCCTTAGCTGCTCATGGCCCGCTACGCATATAGTAATAGCTGGTATAGAAAAAGTATTGCCCAGCGTGCAGGATTTACATGTGTTTTGGCCACTATTAGCCACCTACGGTACAGGCCAGCAAGTAACCGTGTACAATAGTATTATTACAGGTGCTAGGCAGCCCAATGAAACCGATGGCCCGCAGGATTTATATATTATTTTATTAGATAATGGAAGAACCAATGCCTTGGCAAACCCTACCGCAAGGGAGGCACTGTACTGCATACGCTGTGGGGCTTGCTTAAACGCCTGCCCAGTGTATAAAAATATTGGTGGCCATAGTTACGATACTACTTACAGCGGCCCTATAGGTAAAGTAATTACACCTTATTTAAGTGGTAATAACTACCAGCATTTAAGCAACGCTTCTAGCCTTTGTGGAAACTGTACCGAGGTATGCCCTGTGCGTATAAACCTACACGAATTATTGCTGTACAATAGGTTTAATGCGGTGCAAAAAGGCGATACCACCCTAACGGAAACCCTTGCCTGGAAAGCTTGGAAAAAAGCTAGCTTACAACGCAGCTGGATGAACAAAGGAACTGCCACGCTAAAAAACTGGTTAGTAAACAGCGTGTTTACCGCATGGACTCAACACCGAAACGAACTTCAGTTTGCCGAAAAAACCTTTAACCAGCAGTGGACGGAACAACACAAAACCAAGGGCTAAACCTGTATTGGTATACGCCAGTACATATGGCTACCAATAGGGTTTTGTATACCATGCAGCAGGTAACTGCCCTGCTAGGGTTTAACCATTGTGTATGCACCCAAAACATAGAGGAGGCCGCCGCGTGGACTAGCAACTACCCCGTTTTTAACTACAGTGAGGAAGTAGTAGAAAATACAGCTATCCATATTTGGCCACATACAATTATGCTGCAAAAAGGTATAGGCTGGCAGCAAAAACCCACCGTAGGCAGTTGGAACAACTTGCCCATTTTATTTGAAACACAAGGCCAGTTGGGTTTTGATGTATTGGCCGCTACGTTTTACTGCATTAGTCGCTACGAGGAATATTTGCCTCACACAAAAGATGC
>RDXK01000199.1 GCA_004292605.1 Bacteroidota bacterium | reverse complement strand
GCTTAGGGATGGACGCAAGTAACACGCACTGCCGCCCCCTTTGGGGGTTAGGGGGCCACGGCAGGCGGCTTACTGCAAACAGCCCGGCAGTGCCGCTGCATAACTACGTTAATTAGTACCAACCGCCCCAGCGGCACTGCAAGCCCCCAAAAATAACTAGGCTCCAGTATCGGGCAATTTTATCGTGTCTGGCAAGGCTGAGCGCTGGCACCTGGGTATCAACCATCCAAAAACTTACAGTTGTTCATATTAAATAACGCAAAAAAACGCCACTTACGTTCACCAGCCTTATATTTGTTCACCTTAACATTTTTTAAACAGAACCAAGAAAAGATTATGGATAAACTGTTGTTTTACGCAGTACCAGCCATGGGTGTGGTAGGTTTATTGTACACGTTTTTAAAGTTTAATTGGGTTAGCTCCCAGCCCGCAGGTGATAGCACCATGCAAAAAATTAGCAACTACATTGCCGAAGGTGCCATGGCGTTCCTGAAAGCTGAGTGGAAAATACTAGCCTATTTTGTGGTAGTAGTAGCCTTATTATTGGGTGTTATGGCGGGTAGCAATCCGCATAGCCATTGGAGCATTGCTGTAGCCTTTGTTATTGGTGCTGTGTTTAGTGCCACCGCTGGCTATATAGGCATGAAAATAGCTACCAAAGCTAATGTGCGTACGGCGGAAGCTGCCAAAACTAGTTTAAGCAAGGCCCTGAACGTAAGTTTTACGGGTGGTGCGGTAATGGGTTTAGGGGTTAGTGGCTTGGCCGTTTTAGGTTTAGGTGCCCTTTACATAATATTAAAACAAGTGTTTGCCCCGGAAGCGGGTGCTAATAGTGAGGAAATGCTACGCACTATAGAAGTACTTACCGGCTTTAGCTTGGGTGCTGAAAGTATAGCGTTATTTGCCCGTGTAGGCGGTGGTATATACACCAAAGCAGCCGATGTGGGTGCCGATTTAGTGGGTAAAGTAGAAGCAGGTATACCAGAAGATGATCCACGTAACCCCGCAACCATAGCCGATAATGTGGGTGATAACGTAGGTGATGTGGCAGGTATGGGTGCCGATTTATTTGGTAGCTATGTGGCTACTGTGTTGGCTACCATGGTATTGGGTCAGGAAACAAAATCGGCCGATGCTTTTGGCGGTTTTGCTCCTATTCTTTTACCTATGCTTATTGCAGGTGCAGGTATTTTATTTTCCATAGTGGCAACGTTTTTTGTACGCATTAGCGATAATGCAGGTTTAAGTACCGATGCTGTGCAAAAAGCACTAAACATGGGTAACTGGGGTAGTATAGTACTTACAGCCGGTGCCTGTGTGGGTTTGGTGAAATATTTACTACCAGAAACTATGAGCCTACGTGGTGAGGAATTTACTGCCAATGGCGTAATAGGTGCTATAGTAGTGGGTTTAGTAGTAGGTACGTTAATGAGTATTATTACGGAATATTATACTGCCATGGGTAAACGCCCTGTGCTAAGTATTATCAAGCAATCTAGCACGGGCCATGCTACCAACGTAATTGGTGGTTTGGCGGTGGGTATGGAAAGTACTTTTTTACCTATTTTAGTGTTAGCAGGTGGTATTTGGGGTAGCTATGCCTGTGCTGGTTTATACGGTGTGGCTATAGCTGCCGCTGGTATGATGGCCACTACTGCCATGCAATTGGCTATTGACGCCTTTGGCCCCATAGCCGATAATGCGGGTGGTATAGCTGAAATGAGTGAACTACCTAAAGAAGTACGTGAAAAAACCGATATTTTGGATGCTGTAGGTAATACCACCGCTGCTACAGGTAAAGGTTTTGCCATAGCCTCGGCTGCGTTAACTAGTTTGGCTTTGTTTGCCGCGTTTGTGGGTGTAGCGGGTATTAAAGGCATAGATATTTATAAAGCAAAAGTATTGGCCAGCTTATTTGTAGGTGGTATGATACCTTTTATATTCTCCTCTTTAGCCATACGTGCCGTGGGTGAAGCTGCTATGGCGATGGTGGAAGAAGTACGCCGCCAGTTTAGAACCATTCCTGGTATTATGGAAGGTACGGGCAAGCCAGAGTACGATAAGTGTGTGGCTATTAGCACGGAAGCAAGTTTGAAGAAAATGATGCTACCTGGTGCCATCACCATCATATCCCCTATTTTGGTGGGCTTTTTATTAGGTCCGGAAGCCTTGGGTGGCTTTTTAGCGGGTGCTACGGTAAGTGGTGTACTGATGGGTATGTTCCAGAATAACGCCGGTGGTGCTTGGGATAATGCCAAGAAAAGTTTTGAAAAAGGTGTAGAAATCAATGGTGAAATTTTCTACAAGAAATCAGAACCACACAAGGCATCTGTAACGGGTGATACGGTAGGCGATCCGTTCAAAGATACCTCTGGACCTAGCATGAACATATTGATAAAACTAATGAGTATTGTGAGCTTGGTAATAGCCCCTACGCTAGCACAAGTACACCATACCAATGAGGCCAAAGAAATACGAATAGAAAGCGTACAGCTAATGAAAGTAGATAGCGGGGATACTGCTAAAATAGAAATTAGTGCAGGCAACGCAGATACTACGCAAGCGCCAAACATACTTTCCGAAGGCAGCTTCGAAAGTTTAAAAGCAGCCTTACAAAAAAATGGTGATGCCCCTGCCACAGGTAATGTAAACATAAAAATTACCAACGGAACTATCAGTGTAAACGGCCAAGAACTTAGCGCCGAAAAAGCAGAAAAATACAAACAGTATTTGCCTTAATAAAGGAAACCACCTTCGGGTGGTTTTTTTATGCTTGTACTTTTGGTAAGTGAAGAAAGGGATGAATAGCTTGGCGAATTTGTATACCTATTTAGCTAAACAGTTTTACAGAATGACTGGTTTGCTGTGTATATTTCCAAAACCAGAAACTGCGTATCGCCCAAAACAAACTTGTACTTATGCCCCAACGATTTGTGTATAAACCTAGCCTACACTTGTATGTAGTTATTACTACTGTACTATGTTTAACATTGGGCACCACAACCCAAGTACTGGCGCAAAATTATTTACGGGAGGCAGATAGCTTGTATTTATTGGAGGATTACACCAAGGCCTCAGCCGTACGAGAAAAATATTTACAAACCCTTACCCCTAAAAGCCTTGCATTTCGGCAGCAGCAAGCTAAACAATGGGTTACGCAGTTTTACTTAAGTGCCCAGGAAGCAAAGGACACTCTATTGCTTACACGTGCCATCGCCCTACTGGAACCCATAACAAGCGAATACGCAGCTGAGGTATATGTAGATGCTACCATTGCGTTGGCCAACTACTACAGAGGTAGCGTAGGAGAAGAAAAGTGTTTGGAAATGCTAAAAGTGTTGGAAGCAAAACCTACCGTGAAGCGATTTTTAAATGCCAACAGCAAAGTATCCATTTACTATACTTATGCCAGTATTTACGACAATAAAGAAGCAACGTATTTGTTGGCGATAGACTATTATAAAAAAGCTATACAGCTAGCCGAGCAGCCCAGCTATGCCAATAAAAACGCACTAGCCCTACTATACAACGATATGGCCATTATATACGATTATATAGGCCAAAAAGATAAAACCATTGCCTACTTTACCAAAGCCCACGAAATTTGGTGGCGTTATTACAAATACTGGTACATCAACAATAATATAACCGCCCTAGGCAATGTAATAGCCAACCATAGCGATTATGGTACCCACCAAAAAGCCACTCGGTATTTGGATAGCTTACTAGTGTATTTTGAAGATATAAAGAAAGTCACCACCAATAAAACCCTCAATTTTAGAACAGAAGAACAAAACCAAGCATCGGAAATATTTATACTACTTACAGCCATACGCTGCTATAGTGCTGCCAGTAAAGAGAAATGGATGCTAGCGAACATGCAAAAACTACAGCAGAAAGTACTACAATTACCCACCGCCAAGCGGGAACAATACCTTGACCACCTTATTGAAGGCTATACCTCCGTGGCACTTTACTACAGAGAGTTAAACAATTTTTCCAACGCGGAAAAATATTTTAACCTAGGCGGAAACTATACCTACAATGCATTTTACGCTATGAAGGCCGATGCTAACTTGGGCGTACTGTACAATATGTGGCAGAAACCAGCAGCTGCCTTGCCGCGTATCGATGCTGCTTTGACGTATTTTTCTGGTTCCAACAAAACAAGAACAAGCTATTTTGGGTTGCAAGCTACCAAAGCCGATATACTGCATAAGTTACACCAATACCCTGCCGCCGTACAGGCATTAGATACCTTGTACAAATACAATGTAAAAAACACTATCACGGGCACACCGCTAAGTGCTTTTAGCGTAAGCAGTTTTGCAGAACAGGTAAACAATACCCAAATTGGTGTGCTTACCAAAACGGGACATGTATATACCGGATTATATGAGCAAACAAAACAAAAACAGCACTTACAAACTGCTCACCATTTTTACTTATTGGCAGCACAACTTTTTAAAACCTACTATACACGTGAGTTTTATACCAACTACCTTTTTTCGCTGAACCAAGAAATAACCAAGGGACTCTTAAAAACAGGGTTACTATTGGGTAAAACTGCCGATGCACCTACCCTTCTTAACATAACAGAAAACAATACTAGCCAACAAGTTTGGAAAAAATTTATTGGCAAATACCGGGAGAATATAGATGTGCCAGAC
Source organism: Bacteroidota bacterium (assembly GCA_004292605.1). GTDB lineage: Bacteria > Bacteroidota > Bacteroidia > Chitinophagales > Chitinophagaceae > UBA10646. Next base: position 3,922 of record RDXK01000199.1, on the reverse strand, counting down.
AGCACTTTATCTAAACGCAACAGTTTGGTACACCAAATAGCTATGCTAGAAATAGCGGGCAATGACACCAAAAAACTAGGCGTACTAAAAGCCGAGTTGGCAGCTGTAGATGCAATGATAGAACGTACTACTAAAACGCATTACACCTTTGCGAATAATAATTTTGATGTGGCCAGTTTACAAACAAAACTGAACAAGGAGCAGCTCATGGTACGGTATATTACTACCGATAGTACGGTATTTGCATTTGCCATAACTAAGCAAGCCATACAGCTTTTTCGGTTGGCAACTACTACGGAAGTACGGCAGGCCCTCGTCAAGCTACAACCTACTATCAGTACCCAAAACCAGGCCTATGTACCTGCAGCAAGTTCCTTATACCGCTTGCTTCTTCAGCCATTAGTAACTACTTATCAAGCCAATGAACTAGTAATTATTCCGGATGGGGAGATACTTACTTTACCGTTTGAAATGTTGTATAACGCCAGCACAAAAAAATATTTGGTGCAAGAAAAAATAGTGAGTTACTCGTATGCCTTACCCCTGTACTTTTTGCAACAATATTCCACTACTGCCCCTACCACAGCCACGGTAACTTTTGCACCATCCTACCCGGGCTTACCAGCTCCACCTGTGATGGCTACCCGTGCCAATATGTACAATTTGGCGAATGCCGCTACCGAGGCGGAAGCTATTTCTAAACTTTATAAAGGCGCTTTTTTTGGCACATCTACTGCTACAGTAAACAACTTTATACAATCGCTTGGCAAATACAATATCTACCATTTGGCCATGCATGCACGGGTAGATAGCACTGCACCAGAGAACTCTAGCTTAATGTTTTATAACAATACACCGCTTTATTTTAAGCAGCTGTATCAGCTCAACTTTCCGGCAGGTATGGTGGTTTTAAGTGCTTGTAATACGGGCATGGGCGCTACCGAATTGGGCGAGGGTGTGCAAAGCTTATCGAGGGCACTAACCTACAGCGGTGTACAAAGTGCCGTTTATTCGCTTTGGGAAGTACCGGATAAGGAAACTTCAGAAATAATGATTCAGTTTTATGAAAATTTAGCAAAGGGCCAGAGCAAATCATTGGCATTAGCTAATGCCAAAAGAACTTTCTTACTAAACAATCCACTGAAGCAGCATCCGTTTTATTGGGCAGGTTTTGTATTAAACGGCAATACGGAAGCTATTGGCAAAAACTACACCGTATGGTATATAACCATAGGTGCCACACTGGCTATACTACTAATGATTTGGGGGTGGAGAAGATGGAAACGGAACTAGTATTTCCCATTTTTCATCACAAAATCCACGCTACTTTTTGGGTAGTCCATTTACGTATTCCGCCGTAGTTTTTTTATTGTCGTCATCATAGCTATGCCATATGCCATTGCCCTCATACAAGGTTCCGCAGTTTAGTTTTTTACCTGTTTTATCATAGCATGATACTACCTCCCACCGCAGGCCTAACGGCTTGTGAACCTCGCTGTATTTATAAATGGCTTCTTGGCGTAACTTACCATTATCGTGGTACCATTGTGCCAAGCCTTGTCTACAATAGTTAAGGAAATTACATTTTAGTTCCACTTTGCCATTCACATGGTAGGCAATTTGCACACCGCTTCCATTAGAAAGTATACTACTACCATTTTCATCAAAAAACTCAATGGGTTTCTCAAAAATGCCATTTCTGAAAAACGCTTTGCCAAGCAATTTTCCATTGGGATGAAATGTTTCTACCACGCCATTCACTTTGCCATTTTGATAAAATTCCTTTGAAAAAATGCTACCGGTAACAAAGTAAAAACTTGAATTTCCTTGCAACTCGCCATTTTCGTAATTCGACTCTTGCTTTAGCTTGTTATTGTCAAAAAACCACTGATTAATGCCGTGTCGCTTTTGATTAATGTAGTTTCCTTTGTAAGATATATTTCCGTTTTTGGCATAGGCTATTCTAAATCCGGTTCCGTTTTGTAGCGTGGGTTTACCCGTACTATCAAAAAAATCGCCGTTTGTAGTAAATACACCTTCCTTGTAATTCTCGGTACCTAGCAGTTGTCCATTAGGATGAAATAACTCCAGAGTACCTACCCGTTTTCCCTCCACCCAAGCACCTCGTTCCATTCGTTTACCGTTGGGAAAAAAGTAGGAAACTAGTCCAGTAATTTTACCATTTACATAAGGAACCTCTTCTTTGAGAGCACCGTCTTCATAGTAAAAACGCCAAGTATCAACCCGCCGGGAGGATGCATCATACGTACCGGCAACTCGAGTTTTACCATTTTTATAGTAGCTTGTGTAAGGCCCGAACTCTCGATTTGTTTTGGGGTTATAGGATACTTTGCTTGCCAGTGTACCGTCCGAGTAAAATTCCTCCCATTCGCCCGTTCTAACAAATGAACCGTCATTTGCAATAATGGTTAGCTCCGTGTCCATTTCAAATCCTATTCTATCAAGCGATTGGCCTAAATGCAACTCTACAGCAGGCACTGTTTTTTCGTAATATTTGATGTTGAACTCTGTTAAAAATTTATCGCCTCTACCGTAGTTACCGTTACCAGCTTTATAAATGTATTTGTTTTCCTTTTTAGCGGAGCGAAATATGCGTTCACCGGTATTTACATTAAACTCAGTAGCCACGGTACCATCGTCCCAATAACTTATCCAAGTGCCCTTTGGCTCTACCCATCCATCTTTTGTTGCTTTTTGATCCGCCACATCGTACATAAAATCCTCCATTGCCTCTTCCACGCTAGCGGCTTCTTCCAAGTACTTCAAAGCCAAGGTAGTAAGTTGCGGAATGGCACGCTTTTCGTTAAACTTCCCCTCTAAACGTTTGTTGCCATTTTCATAGTATAATATGCAATCTATTAATCCGAACGATTTATCGCCGTCGTAGAAAAATCGTATTTCGTTCTTTTTACTTCCCGACTTATGAAACGCATTTGCAATACCCTTATCAAAATCAATGGTTTGCAATATTTTTCCGTTTACATCTTTTCGTATCCATTGCCCTACACGAATATCATCTTTAAACTGACCTAGAACTATTTCCTCCCCCGATGTAGCGTAACCTACGTACGCACCAGTTTTCTGCCCTTGCTGAAATTGGTAAGTACTGTAGAGTTCTCCAGTACGATAAAAGCTCTTGGCTGTGCCCACGGCCTTATCATCTTTATAATTGATTGTTTCAGAGATTTTTTGGGTGGTAGCATCGTCATAGTAATAAGTCCATTGTCCTGTGGCCTTGCCTTCCTTTAGCTCCCCTTTTCTTTCTAAAGCTCCGCTTTTGTAGTAATAGAGCCATTCCCCTGTAGCATATTTACTTTGCACATCTCCGTTTTTATTACGAATTATCACCATATTTCCCTCGGCGGAGAGTATATTGGTAGCCACACCATTCGCATTTTTATAATAAACTCGGGTATATTCTATAGTGGATTTTTGTGCGTGTAATGCTACGCAAACAAAAAGTGCAATGCAAACAGATAAGTGCCTCATAATAAAAGATTTTGTTAGAAACATCGGGTAATCATCCTGTATCCAATGTTAATCAAATTTGTTAGCATGCCACCACACTATTCGGTAAATAGGATTATAACTCAGTGAATTTATACCTCAAATTAATATCAACCACCACGGCTGTACCTAGGTGTAAAACATTGGTATAGAGGTGTTATCGAGCAAATAAAACAATCACCTATTTCCAAGCAATAAAGTAATGCTATAGCTCCTTTAGCAGCATTTCGCTTTGTTGTTGATAGATATTTTCTTCCTGTGTAAGTGTGTACAAGGTTTTTTTGGCAGCATTGGTTTCACCTAGTTGTAAATAGCAAAGTGCGGCATACCATTGGGCTGCATAGAAAAATTGGTAGGGTTCCTTGCTAAATTTTTCGCTGGTAAGTAGTTGCAT
>RDXK01000023.1 GCA_004292605.1 Bacteroidota bacterium | reverse complement strand
CTTGCGATTTCTATGATTTAAACAACTGTTCTAGTATAAATTTTTTCATATTTTCGATTTTGGTTTACACAGGCGAAAATATGTAGTATCAGTTTGTTACGTACAGCGTTGATCACAAGCATTTTGTTTTTCTTTTCCTCATTTACTTTTCGATCGTAATAGTTTTTCATTTCAGGATTATAAGTTATGGCAGTGAGAGCCGACATGTGTAATAAGGTTTTTACTTTCTTGTTTGCCATGTGCGAGACTCGTGCTTTTCCCTTAAACAAACCCGACTCTTTTGTGAAGGGGGCTACCCCGGCATAACAAGCAAATTTCTTAGGGTCTTTAATGTCTTTAAACTCATTTGTGGTTATCAGTATTTGCGTTGCAGTTACTGTACCTACTCCATTCACAGAGGTAATGATAGCAAACAGTCGTTTGAGTCCTTCATCCGATTCAATGAGTTCATCAATGGCATCATTTACTTTTTCTAAGTCTGCTTCAAGGCTGTTTAAAGTTCTTTGGCAGATTTTTTCTGTTTGATTGGCAATACTTTTGCTCACAAAGACATTACTTTCTTTCAAGGGTGTTTTCAACTGCTTTTGAGCCTCTATTAATCTAGTTCTAGTAGCAGCCAAATAAGCCAACTTTTGAATTACTTCACGCTTTGGTTGCCATAAACGCAATTCTTCTCGGTTTTTGTAAGCATATTCAGCGATACGTATGGCATCTACCTTATCATTCTTACCTCTAATATTTCCCAATGAGTTTTTGATATGTGTAGCAGCTTCCAAACAGCTATTAGCTTTCTTTTTGTGCAAATACACCAGTAGATGGTTGTTGTAAATACCCGTATGTTCCATACAAAATATGGCTTTTACCAAATCAAATTCTGGCAATTTTTTAAGCTCATTTACAAAGGCTTTAATAGCATCTGGTTCATTAGCTATTTCTTTGTGAAACAAGAACTGTTTGCCTTGCATTACAGCAAAGTCTAATTCATTTTTTGATACATCGCAGCCAATAAAATAAGTAAATTCCATATCTTTGCATGGTTTATGAGTGAAATAATAAACATAAAGTGAGCACGTTTTAAACACCATCAATACCTTAATAATGAGCCTGTGAACTCTAATTTCTATTTGATGCCATAGTTTAAAACAAACGGTAAAGGATTAAATCGCAAGATAGGTCGTTAGCCTGGCTAGTGGGTAAATGCACCTTTACCGTTGCTTACTTTTCCACAATTGTGGAAAATTCTAAAAGAAAAAAGAAGCAAAAAAGAAAATATTGATAATAATATTAGTAGTTCTACTTCTTAGATTAATACAATGATGTAAACCTAAAGGCTAGTGGGTTTTTATTATTTAAGCGGACGCTTAACAAAGTAAGGCACAAGCGGACGCTTGCGATTTCTATGATTTAAACAACTGTTCTAGTATAAATTTTTTCATATTTTCGATTTTGGTTTACACAGGCGAAAATATGTAGTATCAGTTTGTTA
>RDXK01000198.1 GCA_004292605.1 Bacteroidota bacterium | reverse complement strand
TTATTAACCGATAAACTATTTAGAAACCTTGTAACCATTAATGCAGAGGGTAATTTAGTACAATCGAAATTAGATGATGCCGATCCTGCCCGCACCAGAACCTGTATACTTTCCTATTCCGATTATGAAGTGGTGGATGGTTATAACTTCCCTAAAACCAGAAGTATTTCCGTGGCCGAAAAATCGAAGTTGGATGTTACCTTGGAGTTTAAGCAAACCAACTTTAATATAGCCCTTAGTTTTCCATTTTCGGTACCAGCAAATTATAAGCGTAAATAATTTTTCTTACCGTTTGGCGTTATTAACTTGCCAGCTTGCAAACGGCGAATACATTTAGCATGAAAAAATCAGTCATTTTCCTTTATTTCTTATTGCTTTCAGCGGCCGCTTTGGCACAACCTACCAAAGAGGAAATTCAGCAGAAGCAGCGTGATTTGCAGCGGGAATTGGCCGAGCTAAACCGAACGTTAGATGAAATAAAATCTAGCAAAAAATCGTCGTTGGCACAGCTAAATGCCGTACAGCGTAAAATACAAGCCAGGGAAGAGTTGATTAATAATATCAATAAAGAAATGAATAGGTTAGATGATGATATTTATTTAACCACCCTAGAAATGAATAAGCTAAAGCGTGAGCTAGATACGCTCAAGCAGCAATACGCCAAAAGTTTACAGTTTGCCTACAAAAACCGTAGCAACTACGATTATTTGAATTTTCTATTCTCATCTAGCAGTTTTAACGATGCTATCAAGCGAGTAGCCTACTTAAAAAGTTACCGCAGTTACCGGGAAACGCAAGCTGCTACCATTAACCAAACCACTAATTTGTTAGCTACCAAAGCCACGGTGTTGAGTACCCGTAAAAACGAGAAAAATTTGGCCATACAGGAGCAGAGTAAACAATTGGGTGTACTAGAGCAAGATAAAAAGGAAAAAGACCAAGTAGTGCAGCAGCTAAAAGGTCGAGAAAAGGATTTGGCTAAAGAAATACAAGCCCGGGAACGGCAACGTATAAAATTGCAACAAAGTTTACAAGCCATCATACGCAGGGAAATAGAAGAAGCCAAGCGGAAGGAGAAAGAAAGACTGGCAAAAATGGCGGAGGATGAAAAGAAGAAACGAGATGCCGAACTTGCCCGTATAAGAGATGCGAATGCAGCTAAAAATGCACCGCCTTCTAAATCGCCTCCCACACCTGTGGACCCCGATGCTGGTAGCAAAGGAGCCATAGCAGTAGGTGGTGGAACCAAAACACGTGTGTACAGTCCGCTAGAATCTACGCCAGAGGGTTTAACATTATCCTTAAACTTTGAAAATAACAAAGGAAAGCTTCCTTGGCCGGTAGATAAGGGCAATATTGTGCTACACTTTGGCACCTACGAGGTACCCAATACCAAGCTAAAAAATGTAAGCGATGGTATAGATATAGAAATGCCAGCAGGCACCGCTGTAAAAGCCGTAGCCGATGGCGAAATAACGGAGATTTACGATTTAGGGGAGCAAACCATCGTAGTACGCCATGGTAAATATTTTTCTACCTACAGCAATTTGAATTCTGTTCAGGTAAAACGTGGCCAGGCTATTAAAGCGGGTACAGTATTAGGCAAAGCCTCTGCTGATGCTGATGGAGATGGGATGGTTACCTTTATGCTTACCAACGATAAAGGCGTGAACCTTAACCCAGAATCGTGGCTGAGAAGAAGGTAGTTTTTGCCTAAAATTTACATTCAATTCACGTTTACCGCTTACATTGCCAATAAAATATATTGGCATGAAAAAAATAGTATTGGTACTAATGGCGTGTGTGTATACCTTAGGGTTATGGGCACAGGCACTGGTACAATCGGGTCCTATGCTGGGCCATACCGATTTGCGTTCCGCACAAGTTTGGATTAGTTTAGTACCGCAAGCTACCGTAACCGCTACGGCTGCTGCCGATGGTAAAACAGTTACTGCCTTAGTTACCAAGGATGATAATGCGTATAACAATATTCAGCGGGTACAGTTTTATAACTTGGAGCCCGGCACCACCTACCAGTATACCTTACAAATAACGGCCGCCAAGCAAAAATCTACCGTTACGGGTAGTTTTACTACGCAAAGTTTATGGCAGTTTCGCAGGCCTGCACCCGATTTTAGTTTTCTAGCGGGTAGCTGTACTTTTTTTAACGAGCCGCAGTACGATCGCCCTGGTAAACCCTATGGTGGCGATAGCAGCATTTTTGAAGCCATGGCCAAGGAAAAAAGCGATTTTATGCTTTGGCTAGGCGATAACTGGTATACACGTGAAGTAGATTATTATAGTGTGCCAGGGTTGCACTACAGAGCCGCTCAAACCAAGGCACTACCTATATTACAAAACTTTTGGAAGGCTATGCCACATTATGCCATTTGGGACGACCATGATTACGGTCCGAACGATGCCGACAAAAGCTACGTACTAAAAGAAACTAGTAGAAAAGTGTTTAGTCAATACTGGAGCAACCCAAGTTATGGCTTTGAAAACCAAGGTATTTACAGCAAGTTTACGTGGAACGATGTGGACGTTTTTTTACTAGATGATAGATATTTTAGAAGCAACGACGATATGGAGGATTCTGTAAATGGCATGCCCAATACAGAAAAGAGAATGTTTGGAAAACAACAAATAGACTGGTTAAAAAATGCCCTGTTGCAAAGCAAAACCAATGGCTCTATTGCCTTTCGGATTATTGCTACGGGTAGCCAAGTTTTGAACCAAGTATCGCCTTTTGATTGTTTCCGGAAATTTCCTGAGGAGTTTAACGACTTTATGAATTTTTTAGAGCAGCATAATATTAATGGTGTATTGTTTCTTACGGGTGATAGGCACCACACGGAAATTATTAAGCAGGAAAGAACTGGCAAATACCCGTTGTACGATATTACCGCCTCACCATTAACCAGCGGTACACATAAATTTGGCGGGCCCGAAGCCAATAATCCATACCGAGTTTTGGGAGTGGATCAACTACAGAACTACGCCAAACTATCTTTTTCTGGCGATAAAAAGAACCGTAAACTAACCGTACAGTTTTTAGGTATTAAAGGCGATTTAATTAAGGAATGGAGTGTAACAGCGGCAGAGCTTACTACTAAAAAGTAGGTGGTTTTACCCGTGTACTAATTTCAAGTATACAATAGGGCAGCAGCAAGGCTATATAATAGTATTTTATTATTGGCTTTTACGCTTGCCCTATTACTTTTGCACCATGCAGTTTACAGTAGCGTATGAGCAGCCATTGGTAATACAAGCGTTGCGGTATCATTTTATATCAAGAAGGGAAGTAAAGTTTCTAATAATTCTGGTGAACTTGTTTGCCCTGCTCTCCGCAATATTGTACTATAAACAATTGGTAAGGCCGCAGTACTTTTTTTTAGGTACCATTTTATGGCTAGCTATTATGGTTAGTTTTTGGTTTGTACTACCTATTTGGGTATACAAACGCAGCACCATGTTTACGGAAAAATATATTGCTACTTGTACGGCGGATGCTTTGCATTTTGAATCGGAAAAAGGCAGTGCAAGCTGGCAATGGTCGCAGTTTCAGTACTATATACGCAGCCCGCATTTTTTTCATTTATATTTTTCTGAGAAGAATTTTTTACTCATTCCTCGGCTTACATCGGAGCCATTGGCAAGCGAACTGCAGGGTTTTATTGCCGATAAAATAAAGTTGCAGTAAGGGCTTTTGAGTTACAATTCCTTTTTCATTTGCACATGGGGTATGGTTACTTCCTCAAAAAAATCGCTACATATTTCATAGCCTAGTTTTTCGTAAAAAGGTATGGCGGCTTCACGTGCGTTCATTACTAAGTGGGTATATCGCCTATCACGGGCAATGTTTTCAGCAAAATGAATAATGGCTTTGCCTATGCCCTTATTTTGCAGGCCAGCAAGCACGGCCATTTGTCTTAGTTTAATGGTAGTGTTATCTACGGGGGTCAATATGCAGCAGCCTTCCAGCACATCCTCATCAAAACAGCCAATTAAAATATCCCTTTCTTCTTCTTTTAAATCGTCCATATAAAAAAACAAGCCCAAGGGTTTGCGTAAAATTTGGTACCGTAATTCCACCATTTGGTCGTAGGCGGCACTTCCATAATCTATCAGTCGTAAGGCCATGGCAAGTAGTTTAATAAGTTACCAAGCTAAGCAATTAATTGGTTCGGGAGGATATATGCGTTTAAAAAAATGATGGTATTAAGCAGTGTGGAAACAAAATTGCAATTAAATATTGCTTTTTTACCAAAAAGTATATTTTTGCACCGTAACTAAAACAAATTACAATGTCAGACATCGCAGCAAGAGTTAAAAAAATCATCGTAGATAAGTTAGGTGTAGATGAAGCCGAGGTTACTACTGAAGCGTCGTTCACCAACGATTTAGGTGCCGATTCTCTTGATACCGTAGAACTAATTATGGAATTTGAAAAGGAGTTTAATATCTCAATTCCAGATGAGCAGGCTGAAACCATTACTACCGTAGGTCAGGCTGTAGCTTATTTAGAAGAGCATGCGAAATAGCAACTATTTTTAGTACGTTTTTCTTAATAGTGTCAATCCGCTTTGGGTGTAATTTTACATACCTCGGCGGATTGATTAATTTTTAAACGATTGTGTATGCAATTACATCGTGTGGTGGTTACGGGTTTAGGTGCCTTAACACCCATTGGAAATACCATTGATGAATATTGGAACGGATTAGTAAACGGCGTTTCTGGAGCCGATTTTATTACCGGGTTTAATGCGGAAAAGTTTAAAACGCGTTTTGCTTGTGAAGTAAAAAATTTTGATCCTACTTCGTTTTTAGATAGAAAAGAAGCCCGCAAAATAGATAGGTTCACCCAGTTTGCCTTAAAGGTAAGCGACGAAGCTATGGCCGATGCTGGTTTGAACAAGGAGAATATTAATCCGGATAGAGTGGGTGTGGTATTTGCCAGCGGTATTGGTGGCCTTATTACCTTTCAGCATGAAGTGCAGGAATTTGCCAGCGGCGATGGTACACCAAGGTTTAATCCGTTTTTTATTCCAAAAATGATATTGGATATTGCTAGCGGCCAAATAAGCATGCGGCATAACCTACGTGGGCCCAATTTTGCGGTGGTTAGTGCCTGTGCTAGTAGTACTAATGCACTAATGGAAGCCTACAATTTATTGCGTTTAGGAAAAGCCGATATTATTTTAAGTGGCGGAAGCGAGGCGGTAATTAGCGAAGCAGGTGTAGGTGGTTTTAACGCCATGAAAGCCATGAGCGAAAGAAACGACGATCCTAAAACCGCTAGTCGCCCGTACGATAAGGACAGAGATGGTTTTGTAATGGGCGAAGCTGCCGGTATGCTAGTGTTAGAAACCTTGGAACATGCCTTAGCCCGTGGTGCCAAAATTTACTGTGAAATAGCCGGAGCCGGAGCTACGGCCGATGCTCACCATATTACTGCTCCGCACCCAGAGGGTTTGGGAGCCAAAAATGTAATGCTAGCTGCTTTAGAAGATGCTGGAATGCAGCCAGAAGATATCGACTACATCAATACCCATGGTACCAGCACACCGTTGGGCGATATTGCTGAGGTAAAAGCCATTGTGAGTGTTTTTGGCGAGCATGCTAAAAATGTAAACATAAGTGCTACCAAAAGTATGACGGGCCATTGTTTAGGTGCAGCAGGGGTAATAGAAGCTATTGCCTGTGTAAAGGCCGTGATGCATGATGTGGTTCCACCTACCATCAATCATTTTACTGATGACCCCGATTTAGAGCCTGGGCTAAATTTTACATTTAATACTGCTCAGCAGCGTACTGTGAGGGCGGCACTAAGCAATACGTTTGGTTTTGGCGGTCATAATGCCTGTGTTATAGTAAAAAAGTATACAAAATAGGTGATACCGTTTCTTACTAAATTATTCGCTGGTAAAAGCGATACGGTGCTCATTACAGAACTTACGAATGTAATGGGTATACAGCCTAAAAATTTAAAGCTGTATAAAATGGCGTTAAGTCACCGTAGTATGAAGGACGGTGTAGATGAAAATAACGAACGATTAGAATATTTGGGCGACGCTGTATTGAGTTCAGTTGTTGCCCATTATTTATATAAACGATACCCTTACAAGGATGAAGGTTTTTTAACCGAAATGCGTAGTAAGATGGTGAATAGGCAGCAGCTAAATGATGTAGCCTTAAAAATGGGATTGAAAAAAATTACGTTTTATAACAAGCACGATAATGCTTTAAGAGCCAGTCAAATTTTTGGGAACACCTTAGAAGCTTTGGTAGGTGCGGTATATTTAGATAAGGGGTATAATACCACCCAAGCATGGATTACTAAGCATATTATTCTGCCGCATTTTTATATTGACGATTTGGAGCTGGTAGATATTAATTTGAAAAACAAACTCATAGGTTGGGCATCCAAAAACAATAAGCAATTGGCTTTTCCGCTGGTGGAAGAAAAATTAGAGGGCGGAAGAAGATGGTTCATCATGTCTGTTACCCTAGATGGTGAACAAGTAAGTACGGGTAGGGGGCATAATAAAAAAGATGCTAGCTACAAAGCAGCACAAGCCGCCATAGAAGCCCTGCACATATAATAGGAATTACTTTAAAATTTTACAAAAATGCTATCGACCTTCAATCAGTATATCTTTAAAAAAATGGGTTGGCAGGTAGATGCTCAAGTGCCCGCCGAATTAAAACGCTGTGTGGTAATAGCGGCACCGCATACCAGTAATTGGGATTTATACTACACCGTTACAGCTTTTAGTTTTTTTGGTATGAAGTTTAGGTTTACCATCAAAAAAGAATGGATGCGTTTTCCGTTTAGTATCATTACAAAACCTTTAGGTGGTATAGCCATAGATAGAAGCACCAAAGCTAGCAACGGCGAACGCATTAGCTATGTAGATGCCATGGCCAAACTATTTGAAGAAAACCAAGAACTCATAGTAGTAATTACACCGGAAGGTACCCGAAGCAAGCGGGAACAATGGAAAACTGGCTTTTACCATGTGGCTGTACAGGCCAAGGTTCCTATTTGTTTAGGATATGTAGATTACAAGACCAAGAAAGCAGGTATAGGAAAAACCATTTATCCTTCACACTTTGAAACCGATATGAAAACCATCATGGAATTTTACCAACATATTACTGGAAAATTCCCTGCGAATTTTAGTGTAGATACTCGGTATATTGGTTAATTGGTTCCAACCATTTACGGTTTCGCATACGGAATTCGTTCTATTAAGTTGGCTTCGTAATAGGCATCTAAACCCACACTGGCTACACTTTCTGCCTGAGATATATCTACAAAGCCGTCCGCCTGAATACAAGTTTCTGGTGCTAACAAAGTTTGTATTTTACCTATTATCAAAAATGTATTGTTGTGGGTAATGGGTACTATCTCTACCAATTGTGCAGCCCACGCAATACTGCACTCTTTTACAAAAGGCGCTACTATACCCGGTATATAAAAGGGCGTTAACCCTACTGCGGAAAATTCACTTACATCATCGGCATATTTAGCACTGGTTTGGTGTGCTTTGTGCAACAAGGTTTTGGGTATATGTTGTAAGGTAAAACTGCCAGATTCCTCTATATTTTTTAGGGTATGTGGTGTAGCTACCCGTGGCCTGTTGATAAGGCCTACCAACGCTGGGTCCGCACCCAAGTGTACAATCTGACTAAAAACGCTAAGGTTCGGTATACACTGTGTATTTACCGTACCCACTAAGCAGGCTGCTCTAAAGCCAGCAATACTATTTATAAAGTTGGCTCGGTACCATCTATCCCATTGTTGCACCTCGGCTATCTCAAATTGTTTGGCTTGCGTTAATTCCATGTTGGTAAAACAAATACACTGTGATTTTGTTATGTCACTATTTTTTAATCTTATTGCCACCGTTACCGATGCTAAGTTTCAAAGCGGTAGCTTTTGCAAAAATTGAAGCCCCATGAATAGTAAAAAATCCCTTCATATTACCCTAGTACTGTTTGTATTGCACGTAGTAATCAGCTACATGGGCATGCTTACCATCTATGGCCCATACACGGTAAGCGAGGTGAGTGGTATGTACCCACATTTGCTTACGCCAGCTGGTTTCACCTTTGCTATTTGGGGTATTATTTATGTTGGTTTGGCATTGCAGTTAGGATATCATTATAAAAATACAGAGAGCCCAATAGCCGCAACAGTATGGCAAGCTATTGGGTACCGATTGGCCTTGGTGCATGCAGCTACCATACTCTGGCTTGTGGCTTGGTGCCAAGCATGGTTGTTAGTAGCTAATGTATTCATTGTATTACAGTTGGTTGTAGTGCTGCAAGCCTTGATACGAGTGGGTGCTACGCACCCACGTGGTACCGCTTTTTGGTTAAGTGCCACACCATTGGCCATATACGCTGGTTGGCTTTGTATAGCTACGGTAGCCAATACGGCTTGTACCTTGGTAGCTCATACACAGGTGTCGCTCCCAGCGGAGAGTATTGCTAAAATTGTAGTTATTACGGTAGTGCTGGTAACTTTGGGTACACTGTTTCAAACACGCTTGGCGGCCTTTGCTTTACCCATTGCTTGGGCATTTTGGGGT
>RDXK01000022.1 GCA_004292605.1 Bacteroidota bacterium | reverse complement strand
GAAGGTGCTTTGGAATTAGAGTTTAATGCTAGTAAAACGGGCATCTTATTACAATCTACCGTGGTGGCTTTAGTGCCCATTTTGGCGTTAAGTGCCGGGCTGGCAGCGGCCTTTCAATATTTTGGTAATACCAGTTTTAAAACGGCGTTAACCAATGCAATTCCTTTTGCTGTAATTAGTAGCGCTATAGCCATACCTAGTGTACAGCGATTGGGGAAACAGCAACGAGAATTTGTAACGTATGAAACTAGCCTTAGCGATATTTTTGGGGTGATTTTGTTCAACTTTGTAACACTGAATGATGAGGTGTCCGCAGGCTCGTTTGGGTATTTTGTAGTGGAGCTAGTTATTACCCTTTTTATTACCATAGTGGCCACATTGGCTTTGGCATTTTTGCTCGCCAAAAGTAAGCACCCTATTAAATTTTTACCCATCATCATTATGGTAGTGTTGGTATATGCGGTAACTAAGCTGTACCATTTACCGGGATTGATTTTTATACTGCTTTTTGGTTTGTTTTTGGGCAATGTGCAAGAGCTATCGCAGTTTTCGTTGATTCAAAAATTACAACCGGAAACATTGCATAAGGAAGTACACAAGTTTACGGAGCTTACGAAAGAAATTGCCTTTTTGGTTCGGTCCTCCTTTTTTCTACTGTTTGGTTTTTTAATTAAAACGGAGGAATTGCTCGATACCTCCACCATGTTATGGGCGGTGGGTGTAGTAGCAGGAATTTTTGCCATCCGTGCGTTAACGCTATTAGTATGTAAACAAAAGCTGTTTCCTATATTGTTTGTGGCACCACGTGGTTTAATTACCATTTTGCTTTTTCTATCTATCCCTTTGGAGCAATCAGTTTCTGTGGCCAATAATTCGCTGGTAATTCAGGTGATTGCCATCACCGCGTTTATTATGATGTTTGGTTTAATGGGTGCAAAAACTGCCGTGGAAAAAACTTAACACTTTGGTTTTTAATAATAGCGATATACGGTTAATACGTTGACATTATGTTTGTCAAAACTTGGTGCCAAATTATTATTTGGTGCGTCCTTGTTGGGGTAGGGTACCAATTTTGTTAGCGCTGGCAGCAATCGGCTGTTGGCTTAAAAAATTAGGTATGAAAAATGTATTATTTGCATGCATGCTTTTGTGCTCACTAGCTAGTTGTAGTAGTTTTCGGTCGCTATCATCTACCACCACCATTCCCGCTTATCAGCGTTTTGTATTGGGCGATAATGAACATGGTAGGTTCTCCGCCAAATTTAAAAATTTATCTAACCATGCTATTGAGGTGTATTTTGCTCCTATCAAGGGTGGTACACATTCTAGAACCACCATACCCGCCCAAGAGGAATTTTCTACCCGAGTAGAAGCCAATACAGCTTTGGTAATAGAAAACAAAACCGCCAATGAAACTATGGTATCTATCAAAGCCAAAGGCGATGTGAGCTTAGGAATGGGGTATCAAAATCTACCAAAGTAAACTG
>RDXK01000197.1 GCA_004292605.1 Bacteroidota bacterium | reverse complement strand
TGATTATACCTATTGGAACGATGTACGCTTCAATGCCATGCAAGCGTGGACTACCCAAACTTTTGGGTTTGGCAATCCTTTTTCCTTTGGTGTATCGCCCTGGTTGTGTAATCCTTTTGCTACGGTAAGGCCCTTGGGTTGGTCGCCCATGACACACGGTTTTGCCGTACGAAATGTACCTAGTTTGCCTCGTTTTGCCCCTACCAATAATGGTGTACGTGGTTATAGAAATAATAATTTTAGTAATACCAATAACAACTATAGCAATGCGGTAAAACCTACCAATGGTACTACCAACAGCAGTTTTGGTGGGTTACTCAAAAGAGCCTTATCTACACCTAGCTCTAGCAATGGAAGCGGATACAATGTAAACCGCCCTGTACGTACTTTTAGTGGCTCTACTAGCAGCAGTGCTGGCGGCTACAGCGGAGGTTTTGGTAGCGCTGGCAGTAGTGCCGGTGGAGGAAGAGCCGGCCGCCCTTAATTATTACACCTTAGTGAACTGAATTATGAAGAAAATTTTACCATTTTTTTGGGTGGCTTTTATTGCCACGCAAGTACGTGCTCAAACGCCTGAAGACGGATTGCGTTTAGGCTGGTATACACCCATTGGTGGTACCGCCCGTGTACAAGCTATAGGTGGCGTTATGGGTAGTTTGGGCGGCGATATTAGTGCCAACTTTTCCAATCCAGCGGGTTTAGGTTTATACAAAACAAGAGAATTTGTGCTGAGCCCAGGGTTGGCTATGTTAGCCAATAATTGGAAATACCGAGGAAACGATACTTCCACAAACCGACAAGCCTTTAACTACGGAGCTAGTGGTTTTGTTTGGGGAAGCCGTTCCGATAGAGATGCTGTACATAAAAGTCATGCTATTTCTTTAGCCGTAGCACAAGTGGCCAATTTTAATAATACCATCAGCTTTTCAGGATTAAACAACCAAAGTAGTTTTAGTGAGCAATTTTTGGAAGAACTTACCAAGGATAGAGCCGATTCCAACGCTGCTCTGAGCAACTATATTTTTGGCAGCAGCCTTGCGTTTAGAACCTATTTGATAGATAAGGAATTAGCACCCAATGGCCAGCAAATTGGTTACCAAAGTTTGGTGCCGCTGAACTTTCCCATTATGCAAAATTTTACCGCTACCACCCGTGGCGGCATACATGAAATAGCTGTGAGTTATGCCACCAATACGGAAGAAAAATTATACTTGGGCGTAAGTTTGGGTATACCTATAGTAAGTTACCGCCGCGATAAAACTATTACGGAACGAGATATGAGTGGTAATGTAAACAACGATTTCAATTTTAGCACCTTTACCCAAAATACAACTTACAGCGGTGTGGGTATTAAT
Organism: Bacteroidota bacterium; assembly: GCA_004292605.1. Taxonomy (GTDB): domain Bacteria; phylum Bacteroidota; class Bacteroidia; order Chitinophagales; family Chitinophagaceae; genus UBA10646. Next base: position 7,294 of record RDXK01000197.1, on the reverse strand, counting down.
GGAAAGTTTGGACTGATTTACCGCCCTCAGCAGCGGGTACGTTTGGGTTTTGCATTTCATACACCAAGCCTAATGAGTTTTAGGGATGAAATTTCAGCAAGTATGACCACTGATACCGAAGGTTATGCCGGTGTTTTAACCGAAACAAGTGCCAATTTAAACAGCGGCAACAAAGGTGTAAGAACCTACAGCGTTTCCACACCATGGCGTGCCATATTTAGTGGTAGCTATGTATTTAACGAAGTGGCCGATACCAAACGCCAACGTGCTTTTGTAAGTGCCGATATAGAAGTGGTAAACCACCGAGGTAGCCGGTTTAGAGCGGCAACTGAAATGGCCGATTTAATGCCTTTTTATGATGCTTTGAATGCCACTATCAAAGAAATTTATCGCCCAAGTGTAAATATTAAGTTAGGTGGGGAACTTAAATTCGATCCGGTGGCATTTAGGTTAGGAGCCGGCTATTTTTCTAGTCCATACAAAGAAAAAGCCTTGCAAGCAAACCGACTGATGTTCAGCGGTGGTTTAGGATATAGAAAAAATGGATTTTTTATAGATGCTGCTTACCAATATTGGGTTACCAAAGATGTTCAATTTCCGTATGTATTGGCAGATAATATCAACACGTTTGCCAACCAACAGTTACTAATGCAATCCATGGTAGTTACGGTAGGGGTGAAGTTTTAACCGGTTTGTTGGGGATTAACGGCATTACGAAAGATATTTTTCTACATTTTTGCGTGCAGAGGTAATAACCATGTACTTTTAGGCACCTCAATGTAAGAAATGACAATATTAGTAGTAGACGATGATAAGCTTACGCTAAACGCAGTAGAATCGGCCCTTAAAAAGGAAGGTCATGATGTGTTGGTTTGCGAAAACGGCAAAGAAGCGTCGGATTTATTGCAAGAAGAAACGCCCGACTTGATAGTTTCCGACATAGTGATGCCTTATAAAAGTGGCTTAGAACTATTGCAAGAAGTAAAAAATACCACTGGCGTAAAAGTGCCTATGATCGTTGTTTCCGGGTTATCAAAAGAAGATACCGTAAAACAGGCGTTTAGCTTAGGTGCGGACGACTTTATGTTTAAGCCACTTACGCTACCAGTTTTGATTCAAAAAATTAAGCATATTGCTTTAAAAAAGAACATTCCGTATTAGGAATTTAGCTCAACATAGTTATCAAATTATTACGCCTAGTTTTTAGGCGTTTTTTGTGTAATAATCTTTCATTACCTCATATACCTTTTGCTTACACTCTTGCACACTCAAACCATCTACCGCAATGGCTGGTAAAAAATGGATGCCTAATTTATGTGGCCAAAAATATACCGATACGTGAATGGGTAAAGCCTTGCCCGTATTAAAAATAACTGCTGGTATTATAGCGGTTTTGGTATCTACAGCTAACTTAAAAGCCCCGTCGTAAAAGGGTTTTAGCGGTTCTTCAGTTTTATTTCTGGTGCCCTCCGGGTAAATACACATGTGCATACCTTGTGCCAACACTTGCTTCATAGCTTCAAAACTATGGCGGCGGCTGGCATCGCTATGACGGTTAAGCAGTACACTGCCTTTGCGGTAATACCAACCAAATAGTGGAATTTTAGCAAAGCTAGTTTTGGCAATGGTTTTATTGGCCCCGGGTATAAAGGGCGATGATAAAGGCACATCTAACAAAGCATTGTGGTTACAGGTTACAATAAAACTTTGTCCTTCAGTAAAATGATGCTGTCCTTTTACCGCAATACGGCAGCCCACAAGGGTAAGCCAAGTACGCATCCATATACGAGAGATAGCTATAAAAATGGCTTGTCCTTTTTTACCGGGAATGGCATAACAAGCCATAGACGGAAGAAATATTACAAAAAATGTAGCTACAAAACTTAGCAGCGCCCACAAACAAAGTACGGCACCCACAGCCCGTTTTAACAAGGGTATTTGGTGAGGTTTTGGTTTTTGCATCATGCCGCAAAAATAGTTAAGGAGCCCAATTAATGGGCGGTTGTAAATGCTTGGTTAAGTATTCATTGGATTTGCTAAAATGTTTGCACCCAAAAAAGCCGTTGTGTGCACTTAGGGGCGATGGGTGTGCGGCGGTGAGTATGCAATGTTTTCTAGCATTAATAAGCTTTGCTTTTTCTTGGGCAAATTTGCCCCACAATAAAAATACTAAGTTGGTTTTTTGCTCGCTCAAAACGCTTATCACGGCATCTGTAAATTGCTGCCAGCCTATGAGTTTATGGCTGTTGGGTTCATTGGCACGTACGGTGAGGCCTGCATTTAGCAGTAATACACCTTGCTGTGCCCAACTACTCAAATTACCTGTTTTAGGTGGGTTAATACCTATATCCGTAGCCAATTCCTTGTACATATTTTGTAAGCTAGGTGGTGGTGGCACACCATCTGGCACACTAAAACTTAAACCCATGGCTTGCCCGGGATTATGGTAAGGATCCTGCCCCAACAACACCACTTTTACTTGGGCAAAAGGGGTACACGCAAAGGCATGAAATATCTGTTTGCCCGATGGATAAATAACCTGCCCGTTTGCTTTCTCCGCTTTTATATGTGCGGCAATTTGTTCAAAATAAGGCTTCTCAAATTCTGCAGCTAACACTTGTTTCCAGCTGGCTTCTATGGCTACCTGCATGCTAACTATTTTCGGCGTAAGTAATGGTAGTTTTCCCGTGTGGGGTAGGTTTGCCCGCTGCATTTAAGTTTACAAATACCAATTTATCAATACTTAAAATGGGCTGTTTGGTTTGCTTGTTTCTTACTTCGCACCGCATGGTAATGCTAGTATTACCAAACTCCGTAGCGGTGATGCCTATTTCAATAATATCGCCTTGTTTGGGAGCATTTATAAAATTAATTTCCGATATGTATTTAGTTACTACATGGCTATTACCCAATTGTACAATAGCGTAAATAACAGCCTCTTCATCTATCCATTGTAGGAGGCGACCACCAAATAAACTTTGGTTGGGATTCAAATCTTCGGGCTTCACCCATTTGCGTGTATGAAAATTCATGTTGCTAAATTAGGTAACTGTAAGTATTGGTTTGTAAATAGCTGTAATGCAAGCATGCTTTAACCCATATCTTTGGCGAAATTTTTTAGGGATGATGGATATGATGCAACAACTGCAAGAAGCTACTGAATTTGTTCAAAAACAATACAACAATAACCCCACCATTGGTATTATTTTAGGCAGTGGTTTGGGTAATTTTAGTAGCGAACTCGCCATAGATTTCAGCATACCCTATGCAAAAATTCCTCATTTCCCGGTAAGTACGGTAGAAGGGCATAGTGGAGCATTGCAATTTGCTCAGCTAGGTGGTAAAAACCTAGTAATTATGGCTGGTCGTTTTCATTTTTACGAAGGTTATTCACCTGCCGAGGTAGTGTTTCCAATTAGGGTAATGAAACTGTTAGGAGTAGAAACTATTTTACTATCCAATGCCGCCGGAAGTGTACACCCCGATTACCAAGTGGGCGACTTAGTAGTAATAAAAGATCATATAAGTTTTTTTCAAACCAATCCTTTGTTGGGTAAAAATTTGGAGCAACTAGGCCCTCGTTTTCCAGATATGAGTGAGCCTTATAGCAAACAGCTACGCAGCAAAGCATTTGCCATAGCCAAGGAACTAAATTTGCACCTACACGAAGGTGTTTATACAGGCGTTACTGGCCCCACTTTTGAAACACGTGCGGAATACCAATTAATTAAACATATTGGTGGCCATGTAGTAGGTATGAGTACCGTACAGGAAACCATTGCCGCTGTACATGCTGGTATGCAAGTATTTGGTGTAAGTGTGGTAACCGATATAGGTATAAGAGAAGATGAAAATACCATCACACATGAGGAGGTTTTGCAAGCCGCCAAGGAAGCAGAACCAAAACTTACTGCCTTGTTTAAAGCCATGATAGCAAATATTTAGTGCATGTGGGCTAAGCGTTTTTTGTACAGTATTGCAGCCCTTATTTTGGGGATGAACGCCTACGCACAAGAGGGGAGCCGTACACTCAATGCTCAGCAACAATTGGGTGTTCAGTTCGATAACCAAGGCCGCCCCATACGCCCAAGAACCGGCGGAAAAGATAGTTTGCAAAAACGCGATGAACAGGCTGATAGCATTACCATACGTTATAATTTTTGGGATAGTACCAAGCTGAATAAACTGGATAGTAGTATTAACGATTTATCTATCCGTTTTCCGTCTAGTATTTTTACGCAGCAAGACCTTGGCAATATGGGTACCGCCGCCCGTAGTTTAGTGTTCACACCTATTACTACCGCAGGTTTCGATGCTGGTTTTCATGCCTTTAATTTGTACCGTTTTACGGTGCCCACCACCAAGTTTTATAGTACTACAAGGCCGTACACTGAATTGGGGTATTTATTAGGCAGCAGGGCAGAGCAGTTTATACATGTGCAGCATACACAAAACCGTAATGAGCGTTTTAATTTTGCCTTTGAATACCGCTTAATCAATGGCCCCGGAGCTTTTAGAAACCAAAACACCGCCCACAATAATATTAGGTTTAGTAGTGCCTACCAAAGTGTAAACAAACGGTATAGCAATAACCTTATTTTTATTAGCAACACACTCCGCAGTTCGGAAAATGGTGGATTACAGAACCCCGCCGATTTGGATAGTTTGGCCTTGGGTAATCCCTTTGAAGTGGAAACCAAACTGGGTACTAGCCTTAGTGCAAGGCGTAGTCCGTTCAATACCAGCATTAACACAGGTACCGTAAACAACGAAACAATTATTTTGCTTCGGCAGCAATACGATTTTGGTCAAAAAGATAGTCTTGTTACCGATTCCAGCACCGTACAGTTGTTTTACCCAAGGTTTCGCTTTCAGCATACCATTTGGTATCATCAGCAGCAATATAGCTATAGAGATTTTGTACCAGCTACGGCCGATTACTTAACCTATTTTAATATTTTGGTAAATGCCGATACCGTGAGTTTTACGGATAGATGGCGGCAACTAAATAATGAGTTGGCCATTATTTCGTACCCACAAAAAAATAACCTGAACCAGTTTCTTAAAATTGGGGCGGGTTTACAATTGGTAAACGGAACCTTTACTGCAGCCACTACACAGCAAACCAATACGTATGGCATAGCAGAATATAGAAACCGTACCCGTAACCAAAAATGGAATATTGAAGCGGCGGGAAAACTGTTTTTCACGGGTATTTATGCTGGTAACTATGAAGCCTCGGCCGTGTTAAAAACGGTGGTGGGTAAAAAATTGGGCACATTAGCTGTGGGTGCCAGCAATGTAAACCGTTCTCCTAGTATGGTGTTTGGCTCTGGTACAAGTTTTCCGGTGTTTCGATTGGCCAATTTGCAAAACGAAAACATCACGCAAGTACACGCTACTTATGCCAATAAAAACATTGATTTAGTACTTCGTGGCAATTATCAGCTGCTTAGTAATTTCACGTATTTCAATGGGTTGTATACGCCAGTACAAGAGTCTACTTTGTTCTCCGTACTACAAATTTCTGCCGAGAAAAAATTAAAACTTAGTCGCCATTGGAACTATTATTTGGAGGGAATTTTACAGCAGGCCACTGCTAATGCACCGGTGAACGTGCCGACCGTTTTAACACGGCATCGACTAGCTTTTGAAGGAAATTTCTTTAAAAATCTCTTGTTAAGCACGGGGATAGAAGCTAGGATAATGACCAATTTTAAGCCGGCCGCTTACAACCCGCTGAACCAACAATTTATTGTTCAAAACAATACGACTACTCAAATAAGACCCGATGTGCATGCTTTTGTACACTTTCAAATAAAAACTTTCAAAGGTTTTGTACGCCTAGAAAACTTAAATAGCTTTCAAATAAACGATAACAATACTGGGTTTACCCGCCGAAATTTTTTCACTCCCGGTTATGCTAGTAGTAGCATGTGGCTGAGGATAGGCATTTGGTGGACTTTTATTAATTAACAACGCATTGGCAAACTAGTGCTGCAATGTGTACGTACTTGCAATAAATAGAATTATGAGAACAATCATCACCAGCTTTTTAGTAGTAGGAAGTTTTTTAAGTGCAGTAGCACAAACCGAAGTAGCGGATATTAAATTACCCAACGAAAAAAATAGAGTTACCAGTATATCAGAATTGCGAGGAAAGGTAGTATTGATAGATTTTTGGGCAAGCTGGTGTGGCCCGTGTATACGCAGCTTCCCAAAGGTAAAGGCCTTGTACGATACCTATAAAAGCAAGGGTTTTGAAGTAGTAGGCGTATCGGTAGATGATAACCAAAAGGCATGGTTAAAAGCCATTGCCGAAAACCAATTACCTTGGAAACATATGATAGATGCTAAAGGCGAAGTGGCCAGCAAATGGGACATTAATTTTATACCACAAACCTTTTTACTGAATAAAAAAGGAGAACTCATTGGGAAAAATTTATCGCATACCGATTTGGAGCAAGCTATTAACCAAGCTTTAACAAATTAATTTGTTGCCTCAGGCAGCGAATATTTTTTTAGCAGCCTCTTGAGCATACTGATTTTTGTTTTTCAAATAAAAGTGGTGTAAGCCGGATTATAGTATCATGGGGGTGGTACGTAGTCCGGTTTTTTTATTGTAAACTTGCGTGGTACATGTACAAGAAATTTATTTTATTACTAACTGCGTTATTGGCTATTTCTGGGGTAAGCTTTGCCCAGCAAGCAGATACCACCCATTCCACTCCGTTTGTACTTACCGAGGAAGATTCCTTGGCTATTATGGACTCTCTAAAACTGGAACTATACGATTTGTTGCACCCAAGTAGTGCCAAAACTTCTTTTGCCGATGTGCAAATGGGTTTAGGCACAGGATATTTTACGCTAAAAAACCCTACCACCAATACCATTGCCTCCCAACTGTATTACCAAAACCAAGTAGGGTATTACCATAAATCGGGTTTGTTTGCTCAAGTAAGGCTGCTTTCCACTGTAGATCAAGGTAAGTTAAGTTTGTTTCAAACCTCGTTTAATGTAGGCTATCAGCTTATAAAACCAACGTATTCGGTAGGGTTTACCTATACTTATTTTAGTACCAACGATTCTGTTAGTTTTTATACCAGTCCGTTAGATCACGATTTTTATTTGCAAGCAAAGTATAAGAAAACTTGGGTACGGCCTAGTGTAGGTTTGGGCTACAGTGCAGGCAACCAAAAAACGGTTTTAGCACAGCGTTTGCGAACCATTACTACCGAAAATTTTGTAAGAGATTTTTATTTGATTGTAAACTTTGATCATACCTTTTCTTTCA
>RDXK01000196.1 GCA_004292605.1 Bacteroidota bacterium | reverse complement strand
TTTTTAACGCTCCCAAAAATTATTTTCTTAACGCCATTCTTTTAAGGCCGATAGTAACAGCCGCCTTTCGGTTACCTAATGACCTTTGTGTTTCCCTTTGCGACCTTTGTGTTCTGTATTGCTTGCTTTTGATGAGATTTCTCGCTAATAACAAAACGAAGAATCTGCCAATGACGGCGGTTTATACCGTATCCATAAAGCTTTTTTCCACTTTATTGAACAATACAATACCTACAAACAGTATTACCACTGTAGAAACAATGCTGTATACCAACATACCGGGCGTAAAACTTCCGGCGCCGGTTACGGCGTATCTAAATCCTTCTACAATAGGGGCTATCGGGTTATATGCCAATAAATGACCATAGCTTTTGTTTTGCACAAAACTCAACGGATATGCTACGGGCGTTAAATACATTAAAAGCTGCACGCCAAAGCCTATTAGGTGCGTAAAGTCGCGGTACTTGGTGGTAAGCGATGATACTATAATACCCATACCTAAACCAAGCAAGGCCATTAGCACCACAAAAACGGGTAGTAATAAAATAGCGGCGTTGGTTTTGGGTTCATAGCCTTTTACTAGTACTTGGTAACCAAAAACTACGGCTATTAAACTTAACTGTATCCCAAATTTTATCAGGTTACTCATTACCACACTTAGCGGTAGCACTAGCCTAGGAAAGTACACTTTACCAAAAATACCGGCGTTGGCTACAAAGGTGTTGGCGGTGCTGGTAAAGCACACACTAAAGTAGTTCCAAATACCTATGCCACACATATAAAACAACACCGGTGGTACACCATCGGTAGGTATTTTAGCTACACCCGTAAAAATAAATAGGAAGATGGCAGTAGTGAAAATAGGCTGTATAAAGTGCCAGGTAGGGCCTAAGATGGTTTGCTTGTAGGTGGCCACAAAATCGCGTTTTACAAATAGCAGTAGCAAATCGCGGTAACGCCAAACATCGTTTAATCGTAAATCGAACAAACTGGATTTTGGGGAAATTACCTCACTCCAGTCGTTTTGTGTATTGTTCATTCCATCAATATTTTGGTAGAAAATTATTTGCTTCGGAACCATTTGGTAAAAAATCCGGAGCCGGCGGTTGCCTCTGTTTCGTCGTTTCCATATACATAGCTATAGTAGTAGCCATATTTATAGCCATAGCCATATAAAAATTTACTGCTCTTGATACCATTTACAATAATGCCCACATTTCTTAATTTGGCTTCATCAGCCATTTCATTCATAAACTGAATGCTTGGTTTTAAACTTAGCTTGTGGCGTATAACGTACAAGGTAGTATCTACATACTTGGTTAGCGAAAACGTATCGCTTACTAGGCCTATAGGTGCGGAATCGAGAATGATATAGTCGTACTGAGTTTTAAGATAAGCGAACATCTCCTCCATTTTAGGACTCAGTAGCATTTCCGCTGGGTTGGGTGCCAGTGGCCCGCTAGCAATAAAGTGAAGATTATTATATTGGGTAATGGGTTGTATAATATCTTCTAATTGCTTATCGCCTATTACATAGTTAGCTATTCCTGTAAGGTTGGGTCGCTGTAAGGCTTTACTTAGTTTGGGGCGACGTAAATCGAACTCCAGGAGACAAACTTTTTTCCCAGTTTGTGCAAAAATTCCGGCTACGTTGAGCGAGGAGAATGATTTACCCTCGTCTCTCATAAAGGACGTAACTAAAATTACTTGTGCTTGCCCATCTTGCTTACCAGTGCCCATAAACTGAAGATTAGAACGAAGCAAACGGTACTGTTCTGAAACCAAATCTTTTCCGTGGGTAAGTACATGGATAATGCTTCCGGTATCTACCTCGCTTATTTCGCCAATTACTGGGTACAGCGTGCTATTTTCTATATCTGAACGGCTTTCCACTCTTTTATTGAGAAACACTGCTAAAAAGATGATAAGAATGGGTAACACCACACCCACGGCTACGCCCACCACTTGTACTTTTTTTACATCGGGCGCCACATTACCGGTGTTTCTTGGAATGTCAATTAATCGGGCAGAATTAATATTAGCCGATGCCAATTGTACACCCACATCTTCCTTTTTTTGCAATAAGGTTTGGAAAATACCTTCTTTTAACCCAAGTTGTCGGCGTATTTTTTGTAGTTCTTGGTCAATAATGGGTAGTGAATTGAAGCGAGTTTCAAACTTTCGGCTTTCGGAGCCTACCATATCTTTCTGTCGCTTGTAGTTTAAGCGAATGATTTGAATATTCTTAAGAATGTTTTCCCTTACTTCCTTCATTTGCCGCTCCAATAGCGGTAATGTGGGATCGTCGGGGGTACCGTTTTCTTCTATGCGAATTCTATTAAAGAGTAGGCCGTTGTATTGGTTAAATAAACCACCCAATACACCATCCTGAACTGATAGTGGGTTGGCAACAATTTTTTTTCGAACATCGGTTACCGTAAGCAACTGTTTCTCTACATCGGCCAAAATGGTATCCCGTAGTGCATCTGCCACTACTTGTTGCTCAAGACTCCTCATTTGCGTGAGTGAGTTGCTAGCCTCTGCCAACGGTTCTAGCAATTTATTGCGTACTCTAAAGTCGGCAATTACATTGTTGATACTGTCAATTTCTACCAATACTTCGTCAATTCTGCGAACCAAAAATTGCTGTGCTTTGCGGATAGCTTTATTTTTATAATCGATAGAAGCAACATCGTAAAAATGAATGAGGGTATTAATGATGGCAATACTTTCCTGTGGCACATCATCGGTAATACTTAGCCGAATCATGTTAGGCGATTCGTTGGCCGGCACTATACTAAGCTTAGCTTGTAACTCCTTTACAGCTTCGGCTTGCGTAAGTACCCGAAGTATAAACTTCCGTACCGCAATATTATCCTGCTTTTTGGTAAATAACAGCGTATCGCCTGTGGGTAATGGCGTTAATGCATTGTAGTTTACTGTTGCCACGTTTCCGTTTGGCATTGTTATTACCACCTTCGCTGGCAATACTTCTATTTTGTAGGAATGGGCGGATAGCGATGGAGAAAACCTTCCTGACACTTCTACAGGTAAGTTTTGGGGGTAAAATGGCTGCTGCTTAATTCTACCATCGCTGGCAAACTGCAATTGTAAATGCAGAGAGTCTACTACGTTACTTAGTAAATCAAAAGATGTTAATATTTGAATTTCATTGGCTACTTGAATAATGGGCTTGTCGTCCGCTATTCCCGCTATCTTCAAAATATTATTAGCGGCACTAGATACTTCTAAGTTGTCAAAACTCATGCTAGCAGCCACCCTGTATACAGGTACTTGGTACCTCAACCATGTACGAGCCACAAAAAAACCAATAAGTGTGCTCAGCAAAATCCAATGGAAATTACCCAATATCACCTTTAAAAGCCGCATAATATCTATTGGGCCCGGCTTAGGATGGGCTGGCTTTGCATCGGTAAGGGCAATATCAGTATCTAAAAATTCGCTCAAAGCTTTGTTTGTATTTAACGAGGTATAAGGGTTACAAGTAAGGTAGTTAAAGCCACCAACACACCAAAGAAGGATGCAAATATGCCCACCTCCTGACTTACAAAAGATATATTACGTGGCTGAAGTATCAACACATCGTTATGCCGTATTTGAAATTGCTGACTGTTGTATAAAATATCCTTGCTACGTAAATCGATTTTAAAAATCTGCCGTTTGCCGTTATAGTCGCGGTAAACTTGAATATCGTATCGCTTCACGGTGTTGGGTAAATTACCAGCCGCCGCCAAAGCATCTAAAATAGTGGTACGTTGGTTAGGTAAGGATAGTACGGTTCCACGACCAATACCTAATACCGAAAACCGTATTCGAGCAAAATTCACGGTTACAATAATATCCTTAATGTACTTGCTATATACTTTAGTAAGGGTATCTCGTAATTGGAAATTATCCATCCCTACCACTTTAAATCTACCCAATTTAGGAAGGTCGAGCATACCTTCTGGGTCCACTATTCTTCCAATTTCATCCGCTCCGCCCGCCATCATACCCATACCTTGCTGCATATTGCCAGTCATGGATATACCCATCATAATTTGAGCCACCGCTTCTGGGTTGGCGCCCGAAACCATGATATTCAACCCATCGCCGGGCTGAATAATCCGTTGTTCCTGTACCAATGGTGGAAGGTTTATAACGGTACTATCCGGTAAATCGTTGAAATAAATAAGCTGCTTTCGGCTAGTGCAAGCCTGCAAAATAAGCAGCGTACACCCAATAAGTACGAAGGGGAGATTACGCAGTTTCAAGTAACATGTTTTGGTGGAAATTAGGGAAAATGTAACGTATGCCAATGAGTGGGGGATAGTTTTGGGCAGAACTTCGTTACGGTGAGTCACATATTATTCAAAATATATATCTCATCCCAGTTCGAACAAAAATAGGGGTATTGCTGTTTGCAGCGGTGTTATTTTAATAAAAAATGTTAACAAATAGTGGGCTTCTTTAACAAATGCGTTACCAACACAAAAAAGGGTTTTCGCCCTGGCGAAAACCCTAACAACTGTTAGTACCTAACCAGCTCTTTTTATGGCAGAACTAATTGATTATTAGAAGGATTCAAATCGGCCAAACGCCTGCTTGGGTCAATGATGATAGATTTTATTTCCGCAGCCGTTACGGGCAGCGTAATCGTATATGTGGGGTGCGTCCACTTCCATTCGGGTAGCTTTATTACGGGTATATTTCCCTCGTTCGGTTTGCTACCCAGTTGTAGGTTTAGGGGAATATAATACAATGTTTTGGCACCCGATTTTAAGGTAAGCTCTACTTCTATCGGCATCGGAAAATCGCCTATACGTTTCACCGTAAGTTGTAGTTTACCATCTACCACCGTAATATCACCCAAGGCATAATCTATTTTCTTGGTAGTGTACATCATTAATTCCTTATACCAACTCAATTGCTGACCACTCACTTTTTCCGCCAATCGCACAAAATCGGTTGGGTTCGGGTGTTTAAACCGCCATTGCTTGTAGTACTCTAGCAATAACTTGTCGAGGTTTTTCTCTCCAATAATATACCCTAGTTGAGCTATAAATACGGCACCCTTGGTGTAGGCAGCCCTTGTGTAGGCATAATTGGTATTAAAAAAATCGGCATGGGTAGCCATCGGTTCTTCTCTCCCACTTTTGGCAAGATCAAAATACCCGGCATAGTCGCCCTCGAGCCAAGTAAGACTGTCCTCTCCCCGCAACTTTCCTAAGGTTCTACTTTCGGCATAGCTAGTAAAGCCTTCATCCATCCAGCCATATAAACTTTCGTTGGTACCCATAAGCATTTGGTACCAAGTATGCATCCACTCATGTATGGCCGTGCCAATGCTTGCATTTCTAATCAAGGTAGCCATGGGGTATTCCATTCCACCATCGCCCCCTTGAATAAAGCTGTAGTTAGCGTACGGATAAGCACCAAAATGTTTGGCCATATACGGATAAGCCAACACAGCGGTGTCTAATAAATCGTTCCACTTTTTATTGGCAGCTGCATCGCCTTGTTTGTGTACCACGTACACCAGCGGGCCATTGGCCACTTGTTTTTTGATCACACGGTAAGCCGTATCGGCAGCCCAAACAAAATCGTGTACATTATTGGCCACAAACTGCCATTTCTGTAGCACGGGCATGGTGCTTGCCACTGGTGCATTCGATGTTTCGTACCCTTTGCGTACCTGATTGGGATTTTGCAGAGTGCCAGAACCTGCCACAGTATACTGCGATGGTACGGTAATGTTCACGTTATAATCGCCCCAAACACCATAAAACTCTCTTGCCACATAAAAATTGGGGTGCCAACCTTGGTAATCGTACTCGGCTAATTTTGGATACCATTGTGCCATGCTGTACTGTACGCCCTCCGCACTATTACGGCCACTACGGCGAATTTGTATAGGCACCTGAGCTTCAAATTGGAACTTGATGGTAGATTTTGATTTGGGTAAAATGGGTTTGGCCAAGGTAATTTCCAAGATGGTTTCATGGTCTACCACTGCAGCAGCTTCTCCGTTTACCACTACATTTTGCATGCGTTGGTAGCCTTGCTCCTCTGGTGTTAGTTTTTGTATACGGTCGCGTACACGGGCATCCCAATCTAAAATGGTTTCTCCCCTTCTATTGGTGCCTAAGACGGTTTTACCCAATTCCCGGCTACGTACATCCATCATGCTATTGGGCTGAAAAGCATTCCAATAAGCATGAAAAAATAATTTGTACAAAGTATCGGGCGAATTATTCCAATACTCCATTTGCGTTTGGCCCTTTATTACATGGTTTTGCGGCTGCAGCACTACATCCATCTGGTATTTTACGCGTTGCTGCCATCTATCGGGCTGTGCCCAAGTTTGTGCTACTACTAACACCGAAAACAATAAAAAACTACTCTTCCATTTCATGTGTAGAACTATTTTTTTGTTTCAATTTTTCTGGGGTAGTGTATCCATTTATTACCAACACTATTTCGCCCTTAGGCGGCTTCTTGGTAAAATGCTCTGCTAATTCGGTTAAGGAACCACGAACGGTTTCTTCAAACATTTTCGATAATTCTCGGCATACCGCTGCTTGCCTATCGGCACCAAAATAATTGGCTATTTCTACTAATGTTTTTACCAATCGTACCGGACTTTCGTAGAATACCATGGTTCTTGGCTCGGTGGCTAATTGGGTTAACAAAGTATGCCTTCCTTTTTTGGGTGGTAAAAATCCTTCAAAACAAAATTTATTGGTAGGCAAGGCACTGTTTACCAAAGCGGGTACAAAAGCGGTAGCACCGGGTAAACACTGGATGGTAATGCCAGCCTGTGCGGCCGCCCTAACTAATAAAAAAGCAGGATCGGAAATACCGGGTGTACCAGCATCGGTAATTAACGCTACAGAGTTACCGGCTTGCAGCTGCTGCACCCAATAGGCATACACTTTATGCTCATTGTGCATGTGGTATGCATGCAAGGGCTTGTGAATTTGGTAATGCTGCAATAATTTGCCGCTAGTACGGGTATCCTCACACAAAACAGCCGATACCTGCTGCAATACTTCAATAGCTCGGTAAGTAATATCCTTTAAATTACCAATAGGCGTAGGCACTATGTATAACATGGCCGTAAAAAGTTATATAACAGCTATGTGAAACTGCTCCATTACTTGGTTGGCCAATAATTTTTTGGCGGCTGTTTCGGCGGTAGCCAAGGCCTCTGCCTCTGAGGCAGCTTCTACCTGTACAGTAATGTATTTACCCACTCGTACATTGGAAATAGTAGACAATTGTAAATTTTGCAAGCCATTTTCTACGGCTTTTCCTTGAGGGTCTAACAAGTTAGAAAGGGGCATCACTTGTATGCCAATGTTATACGTCATTATACATTCGGTTTAAAAAGTAAAGATAATGCTACATACAGCAGCAGTAAAACGGGAACTGCCAACCATTGCAAAAAAATGGCTAAAACTACCGTTATAGCTAAAAATAGATACTTGCCTTTGTTAGCCGCCCAACCATAATTGCTGAACTTAAAAGCCATCATCGGCCAGCTACTAACCATTAAAGTACTTAGCAAGGCAATGATACCGTACCAAAACCACACATTTTGTAAACAAACTTGTACCCATGTATAAGTATTGTACTGCTGAATCAATGGAAATGCGGCCACCACCAAACCTGCGGCTGGTACAGGAATACCTTTGAAATAGGTGGTTTGCTCAGTATCTATATTAAATCGGGCTAATCGGTAAGCACCCGCCAAGGCCAATAAAAACGCTGGCACTAACCAAGCAGTACTAGCTTGTAAACCGTGGGATTGCTGGGCCAAACTCAACCGAATAAATTGATACACTATTATGGATGGTGCCACGCCAAAACTTACTACATCGCTTAAACTATCAAGCTGCTTCCCCATTTCGGAATGCACCTTTAGGAGCCGGGCAATAAACCCGTCAAAAAAATCTACTACGGCGGCCAGCCCTATACAGATACTGGCGGTAACCAAGCTCTCCGTAATATAAAATTCGGTTTCACCTGTTTCGGTAACTACGGACAATAATTGCGACTGTAATGCGGCCGTAATAGCCAAACAACCCAACAACAGGTTTAACAGGGTAACTACATTTGGAATTTGCTGTTTCAATTATTTGGCTTTCGCTTGTTTAAAACTCAATTCAATATCGGCTGCGGTAATGGGAATATGAGCCATTAAATCTTGGTTGCCTTTTTTGGTAATCCAAACATTGTTCTCAATTCTTATACCCATTTTTTCTTCTTCAATGTATATGCCGGGTTCCACCGTAAATACCATACCAGGCGTGATGGGTTTGGTACGGGTACCTACATCGTGCACATCGATACCTAAATGGTGCGATATGCCGTGGTACAAATATTTTCTGTAAGCAGGGTTGGCAGGGTCCTGATTTTTTACATCGGCCTTAGTAAGCAACCCTATTTTAATCATTTGCTGTGTTGCTTCCTCGCCTACTTTGTTGGTATAGTCTACAATAGATATTCCTGGTTTTAGCAAAGATTTTGCATAATCATGAATAGCCAAGACAGCATTGTATACTTGCTTTTGGCGTTTGGTAAATTGGCCGTTTACGGGTATGGTACGGGTTAAATCGGCACAGTAGCCGCCGTACTTGGCACCAAAATCTAGCAATAATAAATCACCATCATTGCAGGGTTGGTTATTTTCTAC
>RDXK01000195.1 GCA_004292605.1 Bacteroidota bacterium | reverse complement strand
CAAAAACGTTCTATTTCACCATCGGTGCCACGTTCCTGCTGTTTAAAATCGTTGGCAGGAAAAGCTAAAATTTCTAATATATCCTTGTGTGTTTTGTATAGTTCTTCCAGCTCGCTGTATTGGGCGGTGTACCCACAATCGCTAGCTGTGTTTACTATCAATAATTTCTTCCCCTTAAAACGCTCAAAATTCATTAGCTCGCCTTGGCTTGTATAGGCTTGTATACCATAAATAGAGGCTACAGGCGGCTCGTTCAAGGTATTTTTACGAACCAATTTTTGCCTACCAAACAAACCACCTACCCACATGGTAATGGGGTAAAGTTCCTTTAAAATGCTGCGTTTTAAACTCATAGTTGTACAAATGCCTTCATAAAACAAAAAAGCAACCTAAAAGTTAGATTGCCTTTTTGAAAAATACTATTAAAACCTTTACCAGCCTAATATGTAAGCAAATATTAACGGAGCTACAATAGTGGCATCACTTTCCACAATAAACTTTGGTGTATTAATATCTAACTTACCCCAAGTAATTTTCTCGTTGGGTACGGCACCGCTATAGCTACCAAAACTAGTGGTACTATCGCTTATTTGGCAGAAGTAGCTCCAAAAAGGTACATCGTGCCACTCTAAATCTTGGTACATCATGGGTACTACGCAAATAGGGAAATCACCTGCAATACCGCCACCAATTTGGAAAAAGCCCACGCCTTTTCCACCGCTATTTTGCCTATACCAATCGGCCAGCCAAACCATGTACTCAATACCATTTTTTACGGTATTGGCCTGTAGTTCGCCCTTAATTACGTAGCTAGCAAATATGTTTCCGGTGGTGCTATCTTCCCAACCCGGACAAACAATGGGAATATTTTTTTCAGCTGCTGCTACTATCCAGCTGTTTTTGGGGTCTATTTCGTAATACTGCTCCAGCTCGCCGCTTAGTACAGTTTTGTATAAAAATTCGTGTGGAAAATATCGTTCGCCTTTGGCCTCAGCTTCTACCCATTGCTTTACCAAATGTTTTTGCAAACGGCGAAACGCTTCCTCCTCCGGTATACAAGTATCGGTAACACGGTTGTAATGATTTTCCAATAAATCCCACTCATCCTGCGGGGTTAAATCGCGGTAGTTGGGTACACGCTTGTAATGGCTGTGGGCCACTAGGTTCATTACATCTTCCTCTAAATTAGCACCGGTACAGCTAATGATGGCCACTTTATCCTGACGGATCATTTCAGCTAAACTTAGTCCTAACTCCGCAGTACTCATGGCACCTGCAAGGGTTATCATCATTTTACCGCCTTCGTTCAAATGTGTTTCGTATCCTTTAGCGGCATCTACTAATGCAGCTGCGTTAAAATGCCTATAGTGGTGCTGTATAAACTGTGAAACCGGACCTTTATTCGTCATCTCCTGAAATTTTTGTGCGGCAAAGGTATTGATTTTAGCTACCTTTTTAAATGCCATTATGGAATGATAATACACAGCCTTGCTTGCCTACCTTTGCTTCCAACCCTTTTTGTACCGTGCAAACAAAATCTTGGAACCGAACGTTCCGTGTAGGCAATACCCAAGTACCCTTGGTGTATGCAGTGTGGATGCTGCTTGCACTAGTGGCTACTGCTTTGGAGCTTAGCAGAAACAGTTTTAATAATTACCATATTTATAGGTATGTGCATTTGCACACGGTAGAACAATTACCGCTGTATGCGGAATACCCAGAAAAGTATTTTGATAATAACCACTACGGCCCCGTGTTTGGGCTACTAATAGCCCCCTTTGCTATGTTGCCAGTACCTATAGGGTTGCTGCTGTGGGGTATAGCCAATGCTGCTTTGCTTTTATATGCCATACATTCCTTACCACTAACGAATACACAAAAACAGGCCATTGCTTGGATAGCGTTAGTAGAAATGATGACAGCCGCCCATAATGTACAGTTTAATAGTATGCTGGCTGCGTTTATGATACTTGCATTTGTGCATGTACAAAAAGGCAATAACCAGTGGGCTACCTTGTTTATCGCAATAGGATTTTTAACCAAATTATACGGCATAGCGGGCCTGTGTTTTTTTCTATTTGCAAAAAATAAAGTTTCGTTTGTGGCCTGGTTTTTATTTTGGCTATTGGTGCTTGCTGTGCTACCCATGACTTATTCATCAGTAGAGTATATTATAACTACTTACCAAGAATGGATAGAAAAACTGGTATATAAAAATGCCAAGAATGCTAGCGTGGCGGTAAGCAATATGCAGGATATTAGTATGATGGGGCTGGTAAAACGCATAGCACATTTACCTAATTTAAGTAGTATGCCATTTTTAGCAGCTGCCTTAGTAGGCTTTGGTTTGCCATTGCTACGCTTTAAAATGTATACACAGCAGTGGTTTCAGCAGTATTACTTGGCCTTAGTACTCATAACCATTGTAATATTTAGTAGTAGTGCGGAAAGTCCTACGTACGTAATAGCTATGGTGGGTGCTGGTTTATGGTACGTGTGGCAAAAACAAACTTGGGCTACTTATGTAATAGTGTTTGCGGTACTACTCACCAGTTTAAGTGCTACCGATTTATTTCCACCCGTGGTACGAAACGAATTCATAAAACCATATGCTTTAAAAGCCTTGCCCTGCTGCCTAATTTGGGGTATAATGGTGTACCAACTTTTAACCAAACGGTTCAGCGAAAAATAGCAAATTTGTAACCATGCGTAAAACGGTTTCTATTATAGTACCAGTGTACAACGAGCAGGAAAATATTCACATATTGCTGCAGGAAATACATAGCTATATGAAGCCCTTGCCTTACCAATACCAAATAGTACTGGTGGATGATGGAAGTACAGATGGCACACTGGCCCAAATACAATTGTTAACACAAGGCGATACCACATTACGGTACCTAAGTTTTTCAAAAAACTTTGGGCATCAAGCCGCTTTAAAGGCAGGATTAGATGTATGCCAAACCGATTGCTGTATAAGTATGGATGGCGATATGCAGCACCCGCCGGAACTATTACCTGTGCTACTACAGCATTGGGAACAAGGCAACGATGTAGTGTATACCATACGAGAAGAAAGTACCAACTTACCTTATGTAAAGCGAGTTACGAGTAATTTGTTTTACGATTTATTAAACGGATTGAGTAGCATAGAATTAGACAGAGGCAGTGCCGATTTTAGATTGCTAGATAAAAAAGTAGTACAACAATTAAAACAGCTACAGGAATACGATATTTTTTTTAGAGGTTTGGTAAAATGGGTTGGCTTCCGGCAAATAGGTATTACCTACCAAAGCAGAGAACGCACCCGTGGAACCAGTAAATACACATTGAAAAAAATGATTCGGTTGGCCTTACAAGGAATCACCAGTTTTAGCATAAAGCCGCTTTACATAGCCACGTATTTGGGCTTTGTGTTTTCTTTATTAGCATTGGCTTTTGTGCCCTATGTGCTATATAGTTATTACTTTGGGAAAGCCGTAAGTGGGTGGACGAGTACCATCATCACCATTGCGTTTTTTGGCGGTTTACAGCTAATGATATTGGGCATCATTGGAATATATTTAGGGAAGTTATTTATGCAAAGCAAAGGCAGGCCATTGTATATAGTTCAGCAAGCGTACTTACCCAATGAAGCATAGATATTTATTACTAAGTTTTGATGTAGAGGAGTTTGATATGCCCTTAGAATATGGGCAGCAGATACCTGTACCCTTACAAATGGAAACAGGCAAAAAAGGTTGGGATGCCGTAAACCAAGTACTAACCCAACTGCCTAGTACACAAGCCACTTTATTTACTACAGCCAATTATGCGTTGCAGTTTCCGGATAGTATACAGCAAGCCGCTAAATGTAATGAAATAGCTAGCCATACCTTTTACCACACTGCTTATGAAACTGGTGATTTATTAAAAAGCCGACTAGCACTGGAAGGTATATGTGGTAAGGCAGTTACGGGTTTGCGTATGCCACGGTTAAGGCCTGTGGATATGGCCGATGTAGAAGCTGCTGGCTACACCTACGATAGTAGTATAAACCCTACATGGCTGCCCGGCAGGTACAATAATTTACACTTAAGTAGAACCTGGTATAGGGAAAAAAATATGCTGCGTATACCCGCTAGTGTAAGCGTAGCACGTATACCGCTGTTTTGGTTAGCTTTTAAAAATATGCCCTTAGCGGTGTATAAAAAACTGTGTGCACAAGCACTAAAAACAGATGGATATTTGTGTTTATATTTTCACCCATGGGAGTTTACCAATTTAGATGCGTTTCAAATACCTGGATACACCAAACGCTGGGCGGGTGAGGCTTTGGTGGATCGATTATACAATCTATTACAATACCTGCAAACCGAAACGGAAAGCATAACCATGCAGGAGTTTTCAAAGCTTTGTAAGTAGTATTTTTTCAAATTAGTGGTGGAAAAATTTCTAATAGTTCGGCCATGTATAGCGGATGATTATCTGGTCAAGTTTCAACATTAAAAAACCCGCCAGTGAAACTACTAGCGGGTTTGAAAATATTGGTGATTAATAAAATATTATTTAGTACCAGCACCCTTTTGCAACATACCCATAATGCTACGCATTTGTTTATCCATACCTTCCGGGCTTCCATCCAAGAAAATGATATTTCCTTCACCTGCTTCCGCAAAATTTTTGATGGCTTCGGTCCACATACTAAACAAAATTACATTGGTATCTAAGTTGGCTTGCTTCATTTGCTCGGCAGCTTGGCTCATACCACGGGCTACTTCTTCTCTAAACAATGCCACACCTTGTCCGCGTAGTTTAGCTGCTTCTCTTTCTGCCTCGGCAGCTATTTTTATGGCGTTACCCTCTGCTTCGGCCGCCTTGGTTTTAGTAATTAACAAGGCTTGACCTTCGTTTTCTGCAGCGGCTTTTAAATTGCTACTTGCTACCACTTTGCTCATGCTTTCCATAATGGCCTGATCAAAAGTGATATCATTTATTTGTAAATCTAACAGGTGGTAACCCCATTCTTCTAATACATGATCTACTTCGTTTTTAACGCTATCTACAATCTCCTTACGAAGCATTAAAATTTCGGCTTGGCGTTTGGTAGCTACAAAGCTTCTGATATTACCTTCAATAGTGCGTATTAATGCCTGCATTAAATCTCTCTCGCCTATAAATTTGAAGGCTACTTTTTTAATAGTTTCCTCATCGGCATTCATTACGGCATACAGTAGCATACTTTTAAAATATACATTGGCCTGATCTTGTGTTACCGCCTGAAACTCAAGTTCTACACTTCGATTTTGAATACTTACTCGCTTATAAATTTGCTCAATTAAGGGAATTTTAAAATTTAAACCCGGTGGTAACACCCTTCTGTATTTACCAAACATGGTAATTACACCAATGGTACCTTGGTTGATAGTAACCAAGCCACTTAGTAAAATAACAATGCCTAATAAAACCAATCCCCATGTAATAAATGTACCCATAAATTATTTTTTTTAGAAAGGTAGGCAATTTAACTTGAGTTCAAAATTAGTAGGCAACACTATGATAAACTTTTGCAAAATATTGGTAATCACGTTGTTACTAGCGTTGCCTTTTTACGGGCATGCGGCGGTGCCACCTGCCGATTCATCACAAGCTATTTTTACCCGCCAAGTGATGCACCAAATACTTTCATTGCCACTGCCCGACATAGAAAAAGGAATTGGTAGAAAGCTGAGATGGACGGAGAAAATTGCCATAAAAGCCTATCAAAAACTACCCGAAAAAACAAAGGAACAAATGCTGGCCGATAAGCGGGTAAATAACCAAGCGGTACTAGCGTTTATTTTCTTTTCAGCATCGGTATTAATATTTCCGCTTTTACTTTTTGCAAGCATTCCCTTGTCGGCAAGTGCCCTTCAAAGTCATAAACAAAACAAAGGCACACTTTCTAACACTAACTATAAGCTAGCAAAAGTGGCATTTTGGGGCAGTATTGTATTACTGGCATTATACCTGTTAGTGATAGCGTTGATAATTGTATATTTTACAAGGGCTGTAAGATAAGACTAGTTGGCCGCCGCCCACTCTTGTATTAGCTGAACCAGCATTTGTACACTAAGTTCCATATCCTTCACGGCTACCCATTCGTGCCGGCTATGTATAGCCTGCATACCTGTAAACAAATTGGCCGTGGGTAACCCCATCCAGCTTAGTTTACTACCATCGGTACCACCCCGTATAGGTGTATGTATAAATGGTAACTGTAGTTTTTGGTAAGCCGTTTTTGCAAAATTTACTATCTGCGGGTGTAGGTCAATAATTTCCCGCATATTTCTATACTGTTCTTGCACGGTAAGTGTATAGCTAGTGCCTGGGTACAAGTTGGTTACCGTTTGTGCAGCTTTTTCAATCATCTCTTTATAAGTAGCCAACGCTTTTGTGTCAAAATCTCTCAGTAAAAAACTTACCGTAGCTGCCTCTGCTAAGCCGCCGATATGTGTAGGGTGTATAAAACCCTCTCGCCCTTCGGTGGTTTCAGGTGTAAGTTCTTTTTTAGGTAACAGTTCCAACACCTCTGCAACTAGCTTTATGGCATTTACTAAATTTCCCTTGCCTTGGCCTGGATGTGCTATGATACCATGTATGGTAAGCGTAGCCATATTGGCACTAAAGGTTTCATCTTCAAAACTGCCAGCCTCACCGCCATCTAAAGTGTACGCATAGGAAGCACCAACACGATTAAGATCAATTTTTTCTGTGCCACGACCTACTTCCTCATCGGGCGTAAATACGATGGAAACTTCCCCATGTGGCAGGTGCGGATGGGTTAATAAGTAATGAGCAAAATCCATAATGATGGCTACACCGGCTTTATCGTCGGCACCTAGCAAGGTATCACCACTAGCAGTAATAATAGTACCACCTATATGCTGCAATAAGTACGGATATTTTTGCGGAGAAATTGATTGATTTTCTAGCGGTAGATTAATCGTATCTCCGTTGTAATTGCGGTGTACCAAGGGTTTCACGTTGGTTCCGCTACAATCGGGGGCGGTATCTATATGACTGCAAAATGCCACAGTAGGCACAGCATGCTGAACCGTAGCAGGAATTTTGGCGTATACATAACCAAATGCATCGGTATGTACTTGGCTAGCACCCATTTGCTGTAACTCCTTAGCTAATAACTCACTTAATACCAGCTGCTTTCCGGTGCTGGGGTTTTCGGTACTGTCCGGGTTGCTTTGGGTATCTATTTGTACATAACGTAAAAAGCGTTCGGTAACGGTAAATGCGTATTGATTCATAACATCTATTGAAATAAAAAAACCGCCTTAGTAAGGGCGGTTTGCAAAATACATGGATAATGCTTTTTATGGCATAATAATTCTGGAAGGTGGTGCAGAAATTTCTACCAACTCTAAATCGAAGGTTAAATCTCTACCGGCTAATGGGTGGTTAGCATCTAATATCACCACATCTTCTTTTACATCTATTATTACCACCGGAAATTGCTGACCTTGCTGGTTGCTCATATTCAATTGCATACCTGGCTCCGGTGTTAAATCGGCCGGAAACTGTGTTCTAGGAAACTCCAATAAAAGCGATTCATCTTTTGCACCATAAGCCTCTGCCGCGGGAATATGAACCGTTTTTTTATCGCCTACGGCCATTTCTAACACACCGTTATCAAAACCTGCAATCACCATTCCGCTGCCTACTTCAAAAGCTAAGGGTTCCCTGCCATGGCTGCTATCGAAAACAGTTCCATCGGTAAGGGTTCCGTGGTAATGCACTTTTATATTATCGCCTTTTTTTACAGTACTCATACTACATGTTTTTATAGCCCAATAGGCCTTTTGTGTTGGTAAAGTTACTTGTATAAACACCAAAATGCCTATTAATTATTTTTACCGCCTAAATTGTGCAAATATTCAAATAGCATATTTATTATGAAGTACTTTATAATAGCTGTAGTAGCCACGGTGCTGGGCTTGGCTTCCTACGGCCAAGCAGTGCTGCCAGCGGCACACCAAACCCACCAGTATGTACCACTTTTAAAAGGGAAAAGAGTAGCCGTTTTTGCCAACCAAACATCGCAAATAAACAGTACCCACTTGGTAGATAGTTTACAAAAACTCGGTATTACCATTACCAAAATATTTGGGCCGGAGCATGGCTTTCGTGGTACTGCCGATGCAGGTGAAAAAGTGGGTAATTATTTTGATAAAGAAACCGGAATTCCTGTAATATCTCTTTACGGAAAAAAGCGAAAAATAGCCGCCGCGGATGTGTTAGATGTGGATGTGATAGTATTTGATATTCAAGATGTGGGTGTAAGGTTTTACACTTACATATCATCGCTTCAGGAACTGATGGAAAGTGCCGTAGAGCTAGAGAAGGAAGTGGTGATTTTAGACCGCCCCAACCCCAACGGACATTATGTGGATGGCCCTGTGCTAGATACAGTTTTTAAAAGTTTTATAGGTATGCAGCCCGTGCCCGTGGTATATGGTTTAACCATAGGTGAATACGCCCATTTACTAGCAGGGGAAGGTTGGCTAAGTGTTTCTGGTTCTAACAAATATCGTCGTAAATCGGCCCAAGAGTTTACCATCGGTAAGGCCAATTTTACGATTGTAAAAAACCAACAGTATACCCATAGTACTGCGTATAGTTTACCTGTAAAGCCAAGTCCTAATTTGCCCGACGATTGGTCGATAACCTTGTACCCATCCACTTGTTTTTTTGAGGGCACCGTACTAAGTGAGGGTCGTGGA
>RDXK01000194.1 GCA_004292605.1 Bacteroidota bacterium | reverse complement strand
TAAGCTACTACTACGTCGCCAGCTTGTAAATCGGCGAAGTTTTTAATGGTTAAACCACACTCGTAGTTGTTATTTACTTCTTTTACATCATCTTTAAAACGTTTCAAACTACCTAATTCAGCGTATCCACCTTCTTGGCGTGGGTATATTAAAATGTTATCGCGGAACACACGTATTTTATGGTCGCGTTTTATTTTACCTTCTGTTACATAACAGCCGGCTACCACCACTTTATCAAAACGGTACACTTCTCTAATATCTACACTGGCTACTTCCTTCTCTTCTATTTTTGGTTCAAGCATACCTTCCATGGCACTCTTAATTTCCTCAATAGCGTTGTAAATAATAGAGTAGTTTTTAATTTGTACACCCTCGGTTTGGGCTAGTTTATTGGCTTGTGAGCTTGGCCTCACGTTAAAGCCCACAATAATGGCATCGGATGCAGTGGCCAACAATACATCGCTTTCAGAAATTTGACCTACGGCTTTCAATACCACACTCACGGCTATTTCTGGCGTACTTAGTTTTTGCAAACTATCGCTCAATGCCTCTACCGAGCCATCCACATCACCCTTAATAATTATGTTTAGTTGCTTAAAGTTACCCAAGGCTAAACGGCGTCCAATTTCATCCAAGGTAATATGCCTACGGGCACGTAAACCTTGTTCACGTAAAATTACAGAGCGTTTATTAGCTACCTCTTTGGCTTCAGCCTCATCGGCATATACTTTAAATTTCTCACCTGCTTGCGGTGCACCATTTAAACCTAAAATTACTACTGGCGTACTTGGTGGTGCTTCTTGCACTCGCTGGTTACGCTCGTTAAACATGGCTTTAATTCTACCGTAGTACTGGCCACTTACCATTAAATCGCCCTGGCGTAGTGTACCATTTTGTACCAAAACGGTGGCTACAAACCCACGTCCTTTATCTAGCGAAGCTTCAATAATGGTACCTGTACCTGGTTTTTCGCTATTGGCTTTTAAATCTAATATCTCGGCTTCCAGCAATATTTTTTCCAGCAATAAATCTACATTCAATCCTTTTTTGGCACTCAACTCTTGGCTTTGGTATTTACCACCCCAGCTTTCTACCAGCAAATTCATTTGGCTTAATTGCTCATAAATTTTGGTAGGGTTGGCACCATCCTTATCTATTTTGTTTACCGCAAAAATCATGGGCACTTGAGCGGCTTGGGCGTGGCTGATGGCCTCTTTTGTTTGTGGCATCACTGCATCGTCGGCAGCTACCACTATCACCGCAATATCGGTAACCTTGGCACCACGAGCACGCATGGCTGTAAAGGCCTCGTGACCCGGCGTATCCAAGAAAGTTATTTTTTTACCACTGGCCAAACTTACCTCATAGGCACCTATGTGCTGGGTAATACCACCGGCCTCGCCAGCTACTACGCTAGCACTTCTAATATAATCGAGCAAGGAGGTTTTACCATGATCTACGTGACCCATAATGGTTACAATAGGTGCACGGGCCTCATCATCGGTTAAGGTATCTTCATCGGCATCTACTTCTTCTTCTATATCATCAATTCCGGCAAATTCTACTTCGTAGCCAAACTCGCCAGCTACCAGTTCTATCACTTCCGCATCTAAACGTTGGTTGATAGATACCATGATGCCTAGGCCCATACATTTACCTATAACTTCCGTAAAGTTTACATCCATCAAACCAGCCAATTCGCTTACGGTAACAAATTCTGTTACTTGTAGCTTCATGTCGCCCGTGTTTTCACGTTCGGCTAGTTCTTGGCGTTTTTCTCTACGCAATTTGGCTTTTACGTTTTTACCACGGCCACCACCAGAACCACCGGCCAATTTAGCCTGTGTTTCCTTGATTTTATCCTGAATTTCTTTAGCGTCTATTTCACGGTCTTGCGGGCGGGTATCTACCACATGGCGTCTTGCACCACCAGGGCGGTTACCACCTTGGTTATTGTTGCGGTTAAAGCCACCAGCATTGTTGTTTCCACCACCGGGGCGATTGAAACCTCCACCTGTATTATTGTTGTTACCATATCCACCGCCACCACCTGGCCCACGATTGATAAAAGCACCTGGCGGCTGGCCAGCACCACTTTTATCTATAGGTATACGCTTGCGTTTACGTTTTTCGTCGGGGCGAGTTACTTGTTTAGGGCGTGTATCGCTATCAACAGGTAATTCTATCTTACCCAAAATTTTTGGGCCGGTTAATTTTTCTGCTTGGATATTTTCAATCACTAAAGGAGCTTCCACTACTGGGGCGGGCGCCACCACTACCGGCTCTGGTTTAGGAGCTACTGGAGCAGCTGGTTTAGCCGGAGCGGCCTTAGCGGCGGGTGCTGCTGGTTTTACTTCCTTCTTCTTCTCTATTACCTTTTTCTCTACACCTTTTTTAGGCTTGGTAGAAGAGTCAATGGCAGCTAAGTCTATTTTTCCTAGAATTTTCGGTCCTACTGCAGGTTCAGGCTGTTCCGCTGGTTCGTTTACTACTACTGGGGCTACCTCTTCCTTAGGGGCGGGGGCTGCCTGCGTCTCTACTACTGGGGCGGGGGCTGGTTCAGCCACTACCGGTGCTGGAGCCTCTACCACTGGGGCAGGCTTTACAGGTTCTGGTATTTCTACCGGTGCTGGTGCCGCAGCTATAACTACAGGCTCAGCTTCGGCGGCAGCTGGTGCTGCTTCCTCTTTACCTGCTGTAGCTGGCTTTTCTATTTTGCCAAAACTTAAATCTTCTTCGTCTTTTCTTTTTCTATACTCAGCGGTGCTTTTGGGTATTTCTACTTGATCGGCCTTGTTTTTAGCGGCTTTATCGCTAGAAAACTGTTGTTGCAAGGCAAAATACATGGGCTCGCTAAGTTTTGCGGTGGGCTTTAAATCGTCCTTTGCAAAGCCTTTGCCTACCAAAAAATCAATCAGGGTTTCCTGACCAATGTTAAATTCTTTGGCGGCGCCGAGCAGCCTTGGTAATTTTAAATCTGACATATTTACTATTCGCTATCGCTGTGCGATGATTTGTTCTTCTTCTTTTTTCTTGCGTACAAATGTACTGTATTAATACCCAATGCTAGGTTTAGTAACCTATGCAAATTAATCCTTATCAAATTCCTGCTGAAGTATGCGTTTCAACTCTTGGATGGTTTCTTTTTCAAAATCGGTTCTACGTTCCAATTCCGCATCGGATAGTTTTAGTACGCTACGGGCAGTATCGCAACCGGTTTTCTTTAAAACATCTATTATCCATTCTTCAATTTCATCCGCAAATTCTTCAATATCAATATCAAATTCTTCTTCTTCGCCGGCTTCACTTTCGCGGTAAACATCTATTTCATAGCCCGTAAGTTCACAAGCTAATTTAATGTTTACACCTTTTCTACCAATGGCCAAACTTACCTGATCGGCCTTTAGGTATACATCGGCTTGTTTTCTATCGTTATCAATGTTCATATAGCTAATTTTAGCCGGTGTTAATGAACGCTGAATTAATAATTGAATATTGCTGGTATAGTTGATTACATCTATGTTTTCGTTTTGTAATTCCCTAACTATACCGTGTATACGACTACCTTTCATACCTACGCAGGCACCTACTGGGTCAATTCTATCATCGTAACTTTCTACAGCTACTTTGGCACGGTCGCCCGGTTCTCTTACTACTTTTTTAATGGTAATTAGGCCATCAGCTATTTCTGGCACTTCTATTTCCATCAAGCGTTTTAAAAACTCTTCGCTGGTTCTGCTTAGGTAAATTACCGGTGTATTATTTTTTAATTCTACCCGCTTAATTACGGCACGTAGGTTTTCGCCTTTGCGTAAAAAATCGCTAGGTATTTGTTCGGTTTTGGGCAAAATTAACTCGTTGTTTTCATCGTCCATTAACAATGCCTCTTTACGCCATACTTGGTATACTTCAGCCGTCATTAATTCGCCAATTCTATCGTTGTATTTTTTTAGCAATACGTTTTTCTTTAAATCGCTTATGCGGCTTGCTAGTGTTTGCTTGGCAGCTAGAATAGCACGGCGACCGAAATCGAAAATATTTACTTCCTCATACAGCTCTTCACCCACTTCAAAATCGGGCTCTATTTTCACCGCTTCTGAGTAAGCTACTTCCGCTAACGGGTCGTTCACTTCGCCATCTTCTACAATGGTTCGGCGTCTAAAAATTTCCAAATCGCCTTTTTCAGCGTTTACAATTACGTCGAAATTATCGTCGGCGCCATATTTTTTACGAAGCAATGTTTTAAACACATCTTCCACCACTTTCATCATCGTGGGACGGTCTATCTTCTCTTCTTCCTTAAACTCTTGGAAAGCGTCTATTAAGTTAATACTTGCCATGTTATAAATTTTTAAAACACATTTTATATTAGAATTGAATTTGAACAGTGGTAGATTTTACCGTTTCAAACGGTATTACTATTTGTTGGGTTTCGGCTTTTTTTCCTTTGCCTGTGGTGGTTTCTAGCACAAAATCGGCCTCAGCTACAGCTATTAAAGTGCCTAGTTTGGTAGTACCATCTTTCCAAACCACTTCCACCTGCCGGCCTATATTTTTATGGTATTGGCGGGTAAGCAGCAAGGGCTCATCTATACCTGGCGATGATACTTCTAAGGAAAAATCACCCTCGGGAAAAATGGCCAACTCCTCCATTATTTTGTACAACTGCCTATTGATGCGTATGCATTTTTCAATGCTTAAGCCATCATCAGCATCCAAATAAATTTTGATGTTATTGGTAGGCTTCACCTTGGTGAAAACCAAAAATATACTAGGATGCTCAGCCAAAATGGCTTGCAACTTTTCATTTACCAATGTTATTAACGCGTTTGATTCCATACTAAAAATAAGGAAGGGAACGTTTTTCGTTCCCTTCACACTTTTTTCCATTCTACCGCAAATATAGGAATATTTTGTTTTGCCGCCATTCGTTTTTTAGCTTGTAACTATATATACCGCCAGTGCTCATAAATACTACGTACCTTGGCAGCCAAATTTTTGAAACAGAATGGAGTATCACGACTTTGTTTTATCCAACGGATTACGCGTATTGTTTCACCCCGATACTACTAGCACACAAATAGCTTTGAACGTACTGTACAATGTGGGTGCAAGAGATGAGGACCCTAATAAAACTGGCTTTGCACACTTGTTTGAACATTTAATGTTTGGCGGTAGCCTGAACATACCCGATTATGATGAACCACTACAAGTAGCCGGTGGCGAAAACAACGCCTACACCACTAATGATATTACCAACTACTATTTAAGTTTACCCGCAAAAAATATAGAAACCGCTTTTTGGCTAGAAAGCGATAGAATGCTAGGCTTAGCCTTTAGCGAAAAAAGCTTGGATGTGCAGCGAAAAGTAGTGTGTGAGGAGTTTAAGGAACACTATATTAATAAACCCTATGGCGATTTTTGGAAACACTTACGTGCGTTAAGTTTTACTACGCACCCATACCAGTGGATGACGATAGGTAAGGAGCTTAGTCATGTAGAAAAAGCTACCCTAGCCGATGTAAAAGCCTTTTTTTATAAACATTACACGCCCTGCAATGCTATTTTGGTGGTGGCGGGTAATACTACTTTAGCAGTGGTAGAACAGCTGTGCAAAAAATACTTTGAACCCATACCTGCTGGTACTAAATACGAGCGAAACTTACCACAGGAGCCAGCCCAAACCCAAGCCCGAAGCCTTACTATACAAGCCAATGTACCGCTAGATGCTATAGGCAAAACATGGCATATACCACCCCGTATGCACCAAGGCTATTATGCTGCCGATTTAATTACCGAGCTACTAAGCGGTGGTAGTAGCAGCCGCCTTTACGAGAGTTTAGTAAAGCAAAAACAATTGTTTACCAATATAGATTGCTATCATTTTGGTAGTGTGGAAGCAGGCTTATTAGCCGTGGAAGGCAAGCTGGCACAGGGTGTAAGCATGCAAGCGGCGGAAGAAGGTATAATGGTAGAAATAGAAAAACTACTGGCAGAGCCACCAAGTGAAAAAGAACTCAACAAAGTAAAAAACCGCACGGAAAGTATTATGGTGTTTGAGGATATGAGTTTGGTAAGTAGGGCTGCTAGCTTGGCCTTTGCCACGCTACTTGGCAACCCAGCCTTGATGAATACCGACTTGGCTATGTACCAAAGCTTAACATCCGCCGATATACACCAATGGGCTAAAACCATTTTTAATCCACAAGCATGTAATACCCTTTATTACCACAGAAACGCATCATAAAATATGTTAAATCGTTCTACACCACCCGCTATTTACAATGCGGTTGACTTCGACTTTGTTTTACCCACCTGCCAGCAACATGTATTGAGCAATGGCACACAAGTATATGCCGTAAATGGTGGCTCGCAAGATGCCCTGCTGCTGGAACTAGTTTTTGATGCTGGTAACTGGTTTGAGGAGAAAAACTTGGTAGCAGCCCTTACTAATTTTCTTTTGAAAAATGGCACCACTACAAAAAATGCGTTTACCATAAACGAGGAGTTTGAATACTATGGAGCGTTTTTAAATAGAAACTGCTATACCGAAACGGCGAATATTACCCTACACTGTTTAAGCAAACATTTAGAGCAGTTATTACCCAGCGTGGCCGATATTATTAGTAATAGCACTTTCCCGGAGGAGGAACTGGCACTTACTAAAAACAACCATATTCAAAAGCTGCAAGTAAATCTTCAAAAATGCGATTTTGTAGCCAACCGATTGATAGATGAATTTTTGTACGGTTTACAGCACCCTTATGGTAAATACAGCAGCACTGTGGCCTACCAAAATGTAACCCGTGACCAAATACTTGATTTTTATGCAAAGCATTATAAACATGGCCATTGCAAAGTATTTATAGGTGGTAAACTACCACCGAACTACCTAGCTATTTTAGATGCTGTATTGGGCCAGCTGCCTTTTACGCCTAAGGCCTTTGTGCATCCTACACATACTGTTTCTACCACGGCTCAGCGTACCCATAACATTATTAACGATGCTAATGGTGTGCAAGCAGCTATACGCCTAGCCATACCTGCTGTAAACCGCAAACATCCACAGTTTACCACCTTACAAGTAACCAACACGGTGTTTGGCGGGTATTTTGGTAGCAGGCTTATGAGCAATATTCGAGAGGATAAAGGATACACCTACGGCATACACAGCTATATTCAAAATCATTTGCACGAAACTGCTTTGGTAATAGCATCGGAAGTGGGCCGGGAAGTGGCTACTGCTACTACAGAGGAGGTGTACAAGGAAATACATTTGCTACACAATGAATTGGTTTCGGAGGAAGAGTTACTGCTGGTAAAAAACTATACTTTAGGCAATGTACTATCTAGCTTGGATGGACCCTTTGGTATACTCAACCGCTGGAAAGGCTATATTTTACAAGGCTTTACCGAGGAGTATTTTTACAAAAGCATTGATACCATAAAAAATATTACACCAGAAACTATTCAGCAAACAGCAAAAACCTACTTGCAGCCGGAAAATTTTTATGAACTTACGGTGGTGTAAATAAGGAAGTTCCTTTGAAACAATCACTTTTTTGAAATAACGAAGCATGAGCCAAAAAAAACTGTTTTTGTTAGATGCGTTAGCGCTAATATATAGAGCTTATTATGCCCTTATTCGTAATCCACGTATTACTAGTACAGGGCTCAATACCAATGCACAATTTGGTTTTACCAATACCTTGTTCGATTTACTGAACAAAGAAAAACCTACCCATTTGGCCGTGTGTTTTGATACGCATGCACCTACTGAAAGGCATACGAATTTTGAGGCTTATAAAGCCAACCGACAGGAAGCTCCGGAAGATTTATTGGCCAGCATACCCGCCATACAGGAAATTATTAAAGGGTTTAACCTACCCGTAATAGAATGCGATGGCTATGAAGCCGATGATATAATTGGCACGCTAGCTTGGCAAGCTGCCGATATGGGTTATGAAGTGTATATGGTAACACCCGACAAGGATTACGGACAGTTACTAACCAAACCCAATGTGTTTATTTACAAACCACCCGCATTTGGTAATAAAGAAGAAATATTAGATGCCGCCAAAGTATGTGCCCGCTGGGATATAGCTAAAATAGAACAAGTGGTAGATATGCTTGGCCTTATGGGCGATGCGGTAGATAATATACCGGGCATACCCGGCGTAGGCGAAAAAACAGCGGCCAAGCTACTAAAGGAATACGGTAGTTTAGAAAACGTATTAGCCAATGCCGATGGTATCAAAGGTGCGTTGGGCGAAAAAATAAGGAATGGTAAAGAAAGTGCCATTATTAGTAAACAATTAGCCACCATTATAACGCAAGTTCCAG
The DNA here is from genome assembly GCA_004292605.1 of Bacteroidota bacterium. Taxonomy (GTDB): domain Bacteria; phylum Bacteroidota; class Bacteroidia; order Chitinophagales; family Chitinophagaceae; genus UBA10646. The sequence continues at coordinate 436 of RDXK01000194.1, read as the reverse complement.
TACAGTTTCATGAGGAGGATTTTGCTGTAAAGCCCGTAAATACAGAGGTTTTAGCTAAGTTGTTTACTGATTTAGAGTTCAAAACATTGGGTAAAAGAATACTAGGTAATTCATTTAGTTTATTACAACCCGCTGCCGAACCGCAGGGAAGTCAGATAGATTTATTTGCACCAGCCAGCGAACCTACCACCAACCCAACGCCCGTAAGTACCACAACTGAAACGGATAACAATGAAGAATCTGCCGCATTGGTGGTAGACAAGGATATTAACAATACCCCACACCAATATCATTTAATAGATACACCAGAAAAAATTACCGAGCTGGTAAATAATTTACTGCAGGCCAAAGAAATTTGTATAGATACTGAAACCACCAACGTAAATGCAAACGAGGCTGAGCTAGTAGGGGTAAGTTTTTGTGAGCAATCGGGCAT
>RDXK01000021.1 GCA_004292605.1 Bacteroidota bacterium | reverse complement strand
TACTTATAAACAAAGTAACCTGTTCAATATCGGTGGGCTCGAAAAGCGAGGAATTGAGATAAGGTACTTTAGCAAAGATCTTTTTTACATCTTCGTTTCGTTGGTCGTACTTACGAGCCAACACTTGAAAAAACAAGCTGTTCAAGTCGTCATAGTTCTTGATTTTTTCAAGATTGAGAAACGAAAACGAATTGTCACCTTTATGATAGGTGATGAGTTGGGCTTCCAACAATTTCAAAAACAAAATTCTGTTTATCCAAGTAATCGAAAGTTCAAGGGCAACACTAAAAAGCCTTTCCTGTTGTGTGTTTCCAAATTGGCTTGGTTTTTCAAGTCGGCTCACTTTATCTAAGCTGTCCAACTGAATAATGGCATCTTCAAGAATTGTTCCTGTATGTCGTTCACCTACTTTGTTACGTTCAATCAGTTTTTTGCTTCCTTCTTTGGTTTCAGTTAGTCCGATTATGTGCAACAACTCGCTGTAAAAGCGTTTGTCGAGGCTGTTGCTGTCGTTTGTAAACGGAAGTTTTAAAAGATGCTCTGGCGACAACAATTTGAATAAAGCAATTAGGGAATTATCGTCTGCTTTGTAATTATTGCGTAATGGCTTTTGAAAGTCCTGAATGTTGAAGTAGGTAAATTCAATTTCAGAAGTTATGCTGTCAATAAATGGCTCGGCGATCTCTTTGTAAAATACTTCTGTTGTTTTCTTGCTTGCTTCAAAATTCTCAAACTGTCTAACAAACGATTTGTTTTGAGCAAATAGTCTTTCAAATAAATGCTCGTCAAAAATGAACCACTCGTTTATGTTGGTAGCCACCAAATGTTTTACTTCAAGGTTTTTGTGTGTAATTCTCTCTCGTAAGTAGTACAAAACCAATTCCTGAAAAGCTTTTGCATTCAGTTTTTTGGTTGTAATCATTTCCCATTTGTTAGTCGGCTTTTTAGCTTCGAGAATTACGCCAACTGTTGAGTTGGCATTTTGCCCGTTATGAATTACAAGGTCATTTCGGCCTTTGGTATTTATAAAATGGTTTTGCTTATAATAAGTGTCTTTAAGAAAATCCGAAACCAAGTTTTTATGAAACTCTTCGCTTTCCGTGTCGTTCGTTCTATCGAGTAAAGTAACGAGATTGGCTTTGAAACCTTCAATTTCAGTCCTATTTGGCTTTACTTTTAAAAAGGCCTTGTTTAGTGCCTTTCTTGGTTTCACTTCTTTTAAAGTCATCGACTATTATTATTTTCTTTTTCTGCAGGTTAAGATAAGTTTTTAAGACGGAACGCCGTGGCGGCATTACCGAAAACATAACAAAGATACTTTTATCAATACCGCAGCGGCAGAAATTTTGGTGTACATGGGTTATACATAATAATGAATAGTTGGGTTAATTGGCTGTCTTAGTTCCTCTAAAAATAAGAAAATATACGAAGTTTTCTAGCGTAAAAACATTTTAATAGATGATTCCTCTAAACTTGATTGATTGTCAACGTTTTACTGTTGGTGCA
>RDXK01000193.1 GCA_004292605.1 Bacteroidota bacterium | reverse complement strand
TACAAACTACAGAAAAATATTGGGTTTATGAGGCGGTAGAAAAGGTATTCGGTTATCCGGGTATGAACGATGGCTCTATTGTAATAATGGCTAGCGGTATACCTAACTAAGCCCAACCTATGGCTGCAAAAGTAACATAGTGAAAAGGTTTGGATGCAGAACAACGAGGGTGAAAATGGTACTTCATTAGCCAAGCAGTCGTTGAAATTGCTCTAAGTTATTTTTTACAAACTGCTCAAAGCTAATGGGTGGCTTGCCCAGTAGTTTTTCTAAAGCGGGGCTGGTTTTTGGGGCGGTTTTAAAACGCGGTAGATAGTGTAGCAACAGCAGTACGCCAATAAATGCCCAGGCCTTACCCATACGCCGCTGCTGTCCAATAAATTGTAGTACCGAGGGCGATTGGTACTGCAAGGGTTTGGTTGTTTGCAATGAAATAATAGTACACATATCGGCAAAGCTTAGTAGCTCCGCCGATGTAAGCTCAATGGCTTGATTGGTAAACTGCTGTGGCTGAAGCAATATTTTGGCGGCGGCAGTACCAATATCCTCTACATCTACCAAGGTAAATAAAGCCTTGCCAGCGGGTAAGCTTAATTTGCCTAAGTGTTGCATATCTGCCCACAACGTGGTGGTAAAATTTTGATGAAAATAGGCCGGTCGTAAAAAAGTATAAGAAAAGCCGATAGTTTTTATGGCTTGTTCTATTTTATAATGCGGTATGTATTTGCTGGTGTCCGCCCCTTGTACAGAAAGAAAAACAATACGCTGAACACCGCATTGCTTGGCAGTTTTGAGTAATGGAATAAATAGTTTTTTAACATCGGCCAACTGTGGTGGACGAACCAAGAATAAGGTGGTTACTTGGCTAAAAAACGCATGGTAAGTGTCAGGCTTTTCAAAATCGAAAACACAATATTGCAAGGAATTTTCTTCCGGCGGCATTGTATTGATATTTCTTACACCGATTTTAATACGCATGGTAGGTGCAGTAAGGCGTAAGGCTGCGAGTACTTGCTTGCCCACATTACCCGTAGCACCCGTGATGGCCAGCATTAGCGGGGTAGTTTTAAAATCACAGCTTGATACGCATCTAAATTAATGCTATGGGTACCAAGGCGTGGTTCGGTAGGTAAATTGTTGAGCAATACTTGGCTATTGGTTACTGCAAATGGTAATAAGCAATTGCTTACTTGCTCGCTAAAGTTGAGGGCTATGAGCCATTTTTCGCCCTTCCATTCCCGGGTGTAAGCAAATACATTGCTATTGCTTTTATCTACCAATGTAAACTTTCCATATACTAGTAAGGGGTTTTGCTGGCGTAGGGCAGTAAGTTTTCTAAAATAGTGTAGTGTGCTGGTAGCATCGGCCTCTTGGGCGGCACGGTTCCATTGTTTATAATCGGGGTTCACGGCTATCCATGGTGTGCCAGTGGTAAAACCTGCATTGGCATTGGCATTCCATTGAAAAGGTGTACGGGCATTGTCGCGACTGGTTTCTGCTTTTTGATCTAAATAGGCTTGCACATTACCACCGTTATTTTTCTCATACACAAAACCGTTAATGGTTTGTACATCTCTATAACTATCAATACTAGAAAAGCGTATGTTTTTCATGCCCAATTCATCGCCATTGTAGTAGTAAGGTGTACCTCTTAAAGTAAGTAATAAGGTACTCAATAGTTTGGAGCTAGCTTTTCTAAAAGGTTCTTTATCGTTACCGTAGCGACTTACAAGGCGAGCACAATCATGACTAGCCAAGAATATACTCAGCCAACCTTTTTCCGCAAAGGCACTATCCCATTTGGCAAACACATTCTTTAAATCGGTTAGTCGGTAGCCTTTATGTGTGGCCAAATCTACCGCTTCAAAAGCGTAGGCCATATTCAGTTCTTTTCTATCGGCATCTACTAAATTATGGGCATCTTCAAAAGTGTTGCCGGCACCTTCCGCCACGCTCATTACATTGTATTTGCTAAGTACTTCGTAATACATTTCCTGCAGGTAGCCATGTAAATTTCCTTGCATACCGTAGTACTGTACAAAGTTTTTTTCGTACCCCTTCGGAAAGGCAGGGTAGGTAGTATCCTTTGCTGCAAATTGAAAAGCATCTAACCTAAAACCATCAATGCCTTTTTGTGCCCAAAAGTGCATGATATTGTACACCTCTTGGCGTAGCTGTTTGTTTTCCCATTTTAGGTCGGGCTGTTTGGCGGAGAAATAATGCAGGTAGTAGGAATTGGTAGTGCTATCGTATTTCCAAGCATCGTGGTTAATATCAAACAAGCTATATCGGTAGGGTGGTTTTCCGTTTTCGGCGGGCCACCAGTGATAATAATCCCTATAGGGGTTGGTTCTACTTTTTTTACTTTCTTGAAACCATTTATGTTCATCACTACTGTGGTTTACTACTAAATCCATCACCAGTTTTAGCCCTTTTTGGTGCATGGCTTTTAGCAGCATATCAAAATCGGCCATGGTGCCAAAATCTTTCATAATGTTGGTATAGTCACTTACATCGTACCCATTATCATCGTTGGGCGATGTATAAATGGGGTTTAGCCAAATGGTGTTTACGCCTAAACTTTTTATATAGTCGAGCTCGCTGATGATGCCTTTTAAATCGCCTATACCATCGCCATCGCTATCCTTAAAACTTCTGGGATAAATTTGGTAAACAATAGCTTCTTTCCACCACTTGGGTTGTTCGGCTTCTATGGTGGGTGGGTTTTGAGCAAATGTGTGCATGTGCAATAAAAGAGCAATAGCAAGAGCTATTTTTTTCATGAGCAATCTGTTTTTACAGTAGAAATGTACAAAATAATTGGCTTACGCAATACCTGCTTCCAACCTATCTCCCCTGCTTATTTCCTTATTAATTCAAAAACTCCGCAGCCGTAGTGGCAATGGCAATTGTTAGCTATCAATTCTGGTGTGAGGTGAATATATGGATGAAAATTGCCTGCATCGTCAATAAATGAAAAATGCTGTAACGTGAAATAGGGCGATAAAACATCTAACAAATGCTGAATGGCAAATACCCGATGTGCGTTAAATTCTATTCGTTGTGGGCCAATAGGCGTACCAAAATAAAATACGCCGCCGGGCTTTATTATTTCTGCAATATTGTGAAGGGCTTTTTGGTACCCCCAATAATCTATAGGATCGTTATACCGGCCCAAACCAAAATGTTCTATTGCATGGAGGCTGGAAATGGAATCGCAATATTGAAGCATGTGTTGAGGCAGTTCCATTAAATTAGCCTGTGTAAAATGTATGTTTTTCACCTGCGTATCAATGGGGCGAATATCTAAAATTTCTATGGGTCGAAAACTAGCTACATGTGCTACAAATCCATCCGTTCTAGAGCCAATATCTACATGCTTTTGCGGGTTGGCGGCGGCTATCCGCTGTGCCACATGTAAATCTTGATGAAAGTAATGCCCACGCATAGTACCACCTTCCTCAAAACGCTCATGCAGTATGGCATAGGTTTTTCCAAATGGAAATAATGTATCTGTTCCTTTTTGCTTTTTTAGTTCTTTTAAATCGGCACAGTAAAAGGGCAATCCTTTTAGGTTACGAATAGGTATTTTTAAATTAACGCCTACATAGCCCAATGCATTGTTTACCTTTTCTAGCAATAATTTCATGCGGCTAAAATAAAGCAATTAACGCTGCTCTGTACTCGTTTCTTCCATAGATAAACTGTACCAATCTATCCTGCGAGAAAAATACATACACACGGCTAAGATGATAAATAAACCAATGCTTCCTATTAGCAAAGCATAATCTTGTAACTGCATAATTACAAAAATGAATGTGTACAATATGCTTAATAAACCCACCACAAATAGCCACAAGTTTTTTACATGCAAAATAGCTTTTACATAGCCGCCTATCAAGGTTAACGTGGCCAGTGCCGCTATAATGTAGGCTGCGTTAAAATTAGTATGCTCACTTAAACTTAGAAGCAGGGTAAAGAAGATGAGTAAGGATAAGCCTACCAATAAATACTGTACCGGATGTATAAAGGTTTTATTCAATACTTCAATAAAGAAAAATACTAGAAACGTAAATGCAATGAATAGAATAGCGTACTTAACACAGCGGAGTACTTTTTGGTAATTATCCACGGGTAATAAAAGGTTGAGTCCAAACGCTGATTCCTCAATGGTATATTTATTACCCACCCATGTTTGTGGGTATTTTCTGTTGAGGTGTAAAATATTCCAATTGGCGGAAAAGCTAGTATCGGTAACGGTTTTACTATCGGGCAAAAAAGATCCTGAGAAGCTAGGATTGGGCCAGGGCGACTGTATAGCTACATCGGTAGTTTTACCTAACGGCGTAAACTGCATGTACTGGCTACCTTTGAGCGAAAGCGTAAAACTAAAGCTATAGCCAGCGGTATCATTTTTTTCGATGGTTACTGGTGCCGATACACCTGAACTAACAACATCGTCACTAGGTACACCAGCATTAAATTGCAGGGTGGTATTGTTCCATTGTAAGGATAATTGTTTGTCTATTCCACGCAAATCGTAAATACCCAAAATCACTTCTGCTTTATCGAACTGAAGTTTGCTAGTATCTACATCCAGCGTACTAAAATTGATGGGTTCAAAACTGCCTGTGGCGGTAAGGGTGCTATTATACACAGCTACATCGTAAATACCCCGATTTCTTATTTCGGGCAAAATTCTACCATCATAGTTTAGCTTTTTAGGTAATATATACACGTACTGTTTTACTTGCTCCACCTTGGTAGTAGAATCGGCAGTATTGGCAATACGCATTAATTTGGTGAACGGTATGGCTAAAATGGGGCCAGAAATAGTTTGGGCACCGCCCCATTTGGAGCTTATTTCAGAGAAGGCTTCGGTTTGGGTACTTTCTCTTTCTTCAATCAATCCTTTTATTAAGGCAGCTGGTATTAGCAGTACAATACTTAAAAAAATAATGACTGCAATTTTGATGTACAAGTTGTTTTTCAATGTAGACATATATGAGCAATTAGATTATGGAAATTACGGTGTAAACCATTGCTCACAAAAAACATTTTCTACGTTTGGCTACTTGGTGTAGGCTGATGCTCCAAAATATCTCCGGGCTGGCAATGTAAAATTTCACAAATGGCTTCCAAAGTGCTAAAACGGATGGCCTTGGCTTTACCTGTTTTTAGGATAGATACATTGGCAGCAGTAATGCCTAGCTTGGCCGCCAATTCGTTCACGCCTATTTTACGTTTGGCCATCATTACATCTAAATTTACTATTATAGGCATGTTATACAGTTAAATCGTTTTCTTGCTGCAAAGCTATGCCCCGCTGAAATATGTACGCCACTACAAACAATACAGCCGCTAATACTAGTATTTCAGCCGAAGCGGGATTGTGTGCTTTTACGGTGGCTAATACGGGAACAAATTTATCGAGCCATTTGGCCATACTATTGGTAAGTAAGGCTGCTATACTTAGTACTAAAGCAGTTTGCCCTAGCTTGGTTAGGTACTTGGCCACAGGCTGTGTAAAAGGTTCATCTATCTGTAAAACTTGCGCTAATTGAATAAGATACCAGCCAAAAATGGCTTGTAGTACAAACACAAATAAAACGCTGCTAGCTATTTGCCAATAATACAATTCATTGTACTGCCGTAGCGGTTGCAGGTTCAGTCCATCATACAAATTTGCGGTAGCCAATGGTTGAACCCATTCTGCTATACCAATATTTAGTAGTAGGGCACCCGCTTTAATACAGGTACCTATAAATATAACCCAAGCTATCACTTTTAAAAACTGTGCAATGTTTTTGGCACTCATGGCAGTAAATTTGTTCAAAAGTAAATAATTATTGTTTAACAATAAAAAAATACTTTTTAGCAGTTTTATTTGGCATACTGTAGTTTTGTGGTTTCATACACTTTAAGGCAGGAATCTAGCGGTTTACCATCGGTATGTATGCAATTACAAAACGCTGCTTTTGCCTGCGGGTATGGGTTGGCTATGGAGTTGCCTTGTTGGCAATCGCCTATATGATTATAAGGTTTTAACCAAGGTAAGCTAACTATGGTAGCGGCTACTGCAATAACTACCAACGCTACCAACGCCATAAATTTCCAGGGGAGTGTGTGCTGTATTTGTTGGGGCGGTATGGGTGTAGTTTTTTTGAAAATGGGGGCAAGTTTGTGGGCATCCCAACATAATAAATATATATTAGCTACTACCATCAATGGCGATGTAAGCAAAGAACCATCAAACCGAACCGAGAAACTCAATACTGCAATATTGGTAATAATAGGTAAGTACAGCAGGGCGCCCAACGTAGCGGTGGCAGGAATAAGTAATAAAACTGCCGCCAATACTTGTGCGTAGCCAATAAACGGATAGTAGAAACCAGTTTCATACAAAGCCTGTAAATAGGCTCCCATGGGATGCTGATTGGATAGAGCTGTAAATCGTTCCCCGGTAATTTTCACAATGCCGGATGGAATAAAACCTAGTGCAAGGGCAAACCTAGTGAAGACGGTAAAATACCCCATCCATTTATTTGCCTTTAGTGTATAATACCATTGTAAGATAGAAGCCATGCTACTGTGTATTCGAAAATTAAATATAGGCTTACTTGCCTACACGGTAGTACTAATGTGACTATTTTTAGCCAATGGAATATGGGTACCGTTTGTGCACTACGCCCTTAGGCGATTTACAGTTAGTAGCTAATGAAGTAGGCCTATGTGGCGTTTTATGGCCGCACCAGCACCAGCCCAAACCAGCGAATAATGTGACAGAAACGTCACCACAACATGATATTTTAGCGTTGGCGGAGCTACAATTACAGGAGTACTTTACAGGGGAACGAAAGATTTTTACAATACCCTTAGCACCAGAAGGAACGGAATTTCAGCAAAGGGTATGGCGTTTGTTAACAGATATTCCGTTTGGTACTACTAGTACTTATGGACAGCTAGCTAAAAAACTAGGCGATGTAAATGCTAGCAGGGCCGTAGGAGCCGCCAACGGTAAAAACAAAATAGCTATAGTAGTGCCCTGCCATAGGGTGATAGGCAATAGCGGAACGCTTACCGGTTTTGCGGGGGGCTTGGCTGCCAAGGAGTATTTACTAAACTTGGAAAGTGGTAAGCGTTTGCTATTTTAAATAGTGTTACAGTATCAATGTAAAGCCAAGTGCCATTGCACCAAGGTTGAGACCGTTATTAAGGCTAGAGCTAGCGTTAAAACTATTATTAGTACGTGTGGGCTGATTTACACTGTATTGCTTTGAGTTGTGGTACTGTAACAGCAGTAGATTATTTGCTACCAGCTCTACTTGTAATTTCTTCGCTATTTGGTAAGCAATACCAGGTGCTAACCCAATGCCAGCCGAAGTACTACGACTATTTACAAAGGATGCACCATTGGGAATGTTAGTTTTATCTCTTGAGGTATTTACTAGAGCAGTTGATTGTGCAAAAATATTAAAGCCCTTACCTAAACTTTTGTAATGGCGGGCAAATACTCCAATAGTGGCACTGTTAAAATTGCCCCTGCTAATTTCATTGTTATTAAAAAACTGCCTATTACTTGAAGCATTAAAACCCACTAATCCACCTACTACCACATTGTTTTTGATGGCTTTACCCAATTGCAGTTGTACACCAAACTGCGAACCCTTACTTTCTTCGTTCGGGGCAGTGGTTCTATTATTGAAGCCACCGCTAATGCCTCCTATGGCTAGCCATTTTCCTTCGGTAATTTGTGCATGAACGGTTGTAATAGCTAGCAACGCAGTAGAGGCTAGCAAGTAAATTTTTTTCACAATCGTGTGTTTTTAGTTACACAAAGGTTCGTGTAAATATGTTGAACAAACGATATATAAAATTTCTTGGCTTTATTTTAACTATTTATATTGAAAGGCTTTTCCCTCCATAATTTTTTCAATGCATTTGTGTATCCTATTGGTTCTAGTATCGCTATTTTTAGTTCCGTTAAAGTGTAGTAAGTAACCTCTTTGTTTACCGGGAGTGAGTAGATAAAAGGCTTTTTTCAGGGCGGTATTTGTTTCCAATAGCTGCTCTAGCTCCTGCGGAAGAGGCTCTGTTTTGGGTGCGGAATTTGATTTTATCGTTGGTAGTTTTTCTAACTCAATGGCTTGGGTAACCCATTGTAGTAATTGCTTTTCAAGCGATGGAATATGGGTATGGAGCGTAATTTTTAGTATACGAGCTTCTTGGGTATTTTGCTCTTGCTGCACTAGCATTTTTTGATCATCGGTTAGGTATACACCTTTGAAAAAACTAACCGTTACATATTGGTTAAACACACCCAGTAAAAGAATATTTTTCTGTGCGAAGTTATAACAAGGAAATCCCCATTTGATGGTTTCTTGCAAAGGCGTTTGTGCCAATATGTTTTGTAACGCTATCAGCTGTGATTGCCAGCTATGTACTTTACATTGTGGCGTATTGGTAAGCGAGCAGCGGCCGCAGCCTTGCTGTAAAAACTGCTGGAACGATGTGGGTAATAGGGCGTTGGGCATAGTACTACGTTGTTAGAAGATGATGAATAGTTGTTGTGCTAACGGTCCAGTACCCATCCTGTACTTCTTGTTCTAATTGCTCCTTATCCCAGCCGCAATAACCCAAGAAACAGTGTAGATGATGTGGGTTTATTTTCTTGCTTTGTATGGCTTGAAAAAGATGCTGTACACTTCCGCCTAAATAAAAAGAATCAATAATGGGTTCTGCACCGGGAAAATGTTCGGGATGTGTATGTATTACGTATAAATAGTCGGTACTCACGGGGCCACCTTGCCACAATGGTATGGCGGGAAAATGC
>RDXK01000192.1 GCA_004292605.1 Bacteroidota bacterium | reverse complement strand
CCTGTAAAGCCAAGTCCTAATTTGCCCGACGATTGGTCGATAACCTTGTACCCATCCACTTGTTTTTTTGAGGGCACCGTACTAAGTGAGGGTCGTGGAACGGAGCATCCGTTTGGTATTTTCGGTCACCCAAGTTTGCCCAATAATTTGTTTACGTTTACGCCTGTTTCTACAGCGGGTTCCAAAGAGCCAAAGCTAAAAAACCAAGTTTGTTATGGCTACAATTTGTACCAAAACAAAGAAGCCCTAGTACCTGCGTTTTCCCAACAAGTAAACTTGCAATATTTACTTACTTGCTACCAGCAATTTCCACAAAAGGATAGTTTTTTTCTACCTGCAAAATCTGGTAAGGATAAGGATTATTTCTTTAATAAATTGGCAGGTAATGCACAGTTGAAACAGCAAATACAGCAAGGCGTTTCCGAGGCAGATATTCGTAAAAGCTGGCAGCCTGCACTAAATGCTTTCAAAAAAATCAGAAAAAAATATTTGCTCTACCCCGATTTTGAATAAACGTATGAACAATAGCGAGTATAGGGTAATATTTATGGGCACGCCAGCGTTTGCAGTAGCCTCGTTACAGGCGCTACTACAAGCCAATTTCAACGTAGTGGCGGTGGTTACAGCACCCGATAAACCCGCTGGCCGTGGTATGCAACTTAGGGCTAGTGCCGTAAAGGAATTTGCAGTGGCTAATCATATTCCTGTGCTACAGCCAGAGAAGTTAAAAAGCGAAGCGTTTATAGCACAGCTTGCTAGCTATCAAGCACATTTACAAGTAGTGGTAGCATTTAGAATGCTGCCAGAAATAGTATGGAATATGCCGCCCCTAGGCACGGTAAACGTACACGGTAGTTTGCTACCTAAATACCGTGGGGCAGCACCCATAAATTGGGCCATAATTAATGGCGAAACCGAAACGGGTGTTACTATTTTTAAGTTGCAACATGCCATAGATACAGGCGATATATTAGGCAGTGCAAGTATGCCCATAACACCTCAAGAAACCGCGGGAACCTTACATGATAAAATGATGCAGTTAGGCGCCCATACATTGGTAGAGGTATTGGAAAAATGGTTACAAAATAAAATTACTCCACAGCCACAACCAGCAGGTGAACCCATTTTAGCACCAAAGATTTTTACCGAAACCTGCACCATACCATGGAACCAACCCGTGCAGCAGGTATACAATTTAATACGTGGTTTAGCACCTTATCCTGGGGCGTTTACCTATACACAGCAAAAGGTGTTTAAAATATTGGCATGTAGCTTGCTAGCTGAACAGCATGCGTATGAGCCAGGCACTGTGATACAAAATGTAGAGCAAGCCACTATACAAATAGCTTGTGCCAACGGTTGGATACTTTGTGAAGAAGTTCAATTAGAAGGGAAAAAGAGAATGTTGATTGCCGATTTTTGTAGAGGAAATAAATTACCACAACCCCTTATTGCCAGTTATGCAAACAAATAATGAGCTTGCCTTGCTTGAAAATAGTATTGCGGTGGAGCTGCCCAAAATTGAATTGGTATTACAGCAATTACAGCGGGTGGTAATAGGCCAGCCACAACTACTAAACCTGTTGTTAATAGGTGCATTAACCAACGGACATATTTTGCTAGAAGGTGTACCAGGTGTGGCTAAAACACTGGCTATTACTAGTTTTGCTAAATCGGTAAATGCCTCGGTTCACCGTATACAGTTTACACCCGATTTATTGCCGAGTGATGTGATAGGTACCCTTATTTTCAATCCAAAAACGGCTGAATTTGATGTAAAAAAAGGTCCTATTTTTTCGAATATTATTATTGCCGATGAAATAAATAGGGCTCCTGCTAAAGTACAAAGTGCCCTACTAGAAGCCATGCAGGAAAAGCAAGTAACCATAGGTAATGACACCTATGCACTACCTGCTCCGTTTTGGGTATTGGCTACGCAGAACCCCCTAGAACAAGAGGGTACTTATGTGCTTCCGGAGGCTCAGTTAGATAGATTTATGTTAATGGTGCAAGTACCCTATCCATCTTTTGAAAGTGAATTACAAGTAGTTCAGCAATATATCAATGCACAGCAAGCTCCAGAGGTACAACGCGTACTTAGCTGGCAGCAAGTGGCCCAAATTCAGCAGTTGGTAAAGCAAGTGTATGCCAGCGATGCCATAGTGCAATATGTAGTGAGTATAGTACAAGCCACTAGAGCTAAAAATGGTACTGGAGGGTACAGTAGCTATATTTTATCGGGTGCATCGCCCCGGGCTTCCTTGGCCTTGGTGCATGCTGCCAAGGCTCAAGCGTTTTTACAAGGTAGGGCGTTTGTATTACCGGAAGATGTGCAAATATTGGTAAACCAAGTGTTGGCCCACAGAATGGTGCTCACTTACGAAGCCTTGGCCAACGGGGTACAAGTAGAAGAGCTAATTAGCCATATTGTATCATCTATTCCTATTCCTTAATAACCAATAATGAAAGCCGTAGACCAAGCATTGTACCAATGGGTTTTGCAAGAAATAACTACTTCACAATCTATGCTGCCTATTGTTACGCAAAAGGGTATGGCTGGCTGGTATAGTAAAAATAGAAAACCACAAGGAATTTATTTTAAGGAAAGTCGCCCATATGCATGGGGCGACGATGCTCGTTTTATCGATTGGCGTGCTACCGCAAAATTACAAAATACCTACAGCAAGGTTACCGAGGAAGAACAGGGCAGCGAGCTGTATATAGTAGCTTTTGTTTCGCCTAACTGGTGGGCCCAAAGTGAGCACGGCACCATACAAACATTGGCTGCCACCATGGGTGGAATTTTACTGAGTCAGGCTACCAAAGCTAAGGATCCCGTGGGCTATATCATTGTGAATGGTGAGCATACGCAGATAGTAAAAGCCACTACCAATAATGCCACACTCACAAAATGGCTAACCCATATATTACAAACTCCGCAGGCCGTGGAAGTAACTACACAGCAGCAAGCGATACATTTACTACAGAAGATAATACCACATAGTGGTAGACTCATGTGTTTGTATACAGAAGATTTTACGCTACCCGGATTGCTACAAAAACTATTTGCCAATAAGCATTCCTTGGCTAGCATACACTTGGTGCCTAGTAGCCATTGGCAACTGCCCAAATTCAGTTGGCTAAAAGTACAGTCGCTCATGCACGGTGTACTCAGTTTACAGCAGCGGGTTCCATTTTCTGGGAATGATTCCTCTTCAACCAAGCATACATTTTCAAAAGCTACTGGTACAACAAAAGTGCATACCGTTCGTACAAAGGCCGATATTCCTGTACTGTTTCAAACCTTGTTTCATGCGTAGTATTTGTGTAGTACTTGTAGCAATGGCGGCTTGTGTGTTGGGTTTAGCCATACAGGGTACAGCACAAACTGTACAGCATACGGCTTTACGTAATTCAGTTTTTTTAGGGGAGCCATTGGAAATACATACCACTGTGAATGGTGTAAACAACAAAACGGATTTTGTAAAAATTCCTTTGGTAGATACGGGTAAGCAATGGTTTTTAGCAAGTGGCATTGTGATAGATACAATGGCCAATCAAAATACTTTGGTTATGAAATACCAAGTAGTTTGTTTTGATTCGGGAGATGTGGAATTGGTATACACAGATGGTTTATTAGTGTCAGGTGCTGTAGTAAGAGCCACTGCTAATTCCACTGTAATAAAAGTGTTACCTGTACCTATTACGGGCATGAAGCAGTTGCACCCGGCGGAACCGCTTTTGACGCCTAAGCAACCGGAACCTATAGTAAATACTTGGTTAGTGGCTATTTTGGTATCAGCCTTTCTTGCTATGTTATTACTTGTTGTGTGGTGGAGGAGAAGGAAAACTATTGGCACGTCTACAATCGATAAAACTATGGCGTCACCAAGCTACGAAACGTTGCTACTACAGCGGCCAGAAACAGTAGAACAATGGCAACAATGGGCGGCGGAGGTATACATATTGTTACACTACGAGTTTCCCACGTTGAAAAATATTACCGCTTCTAAAAATTGGCCAGCTCAGGTGCCCACTTCCCTCCAAAGTTTGTACCAGCAAATATCCTCTTTGCTATTTGCCAAAGCTATCCCCAATGCTACACCACCGCAATTACTGGAGCCATTGATAGTATACATTAATCAAAAAAATAAATAGACTATGCTGTGGCAATGGTGGCAACAAACATACTTTGAACAACCCTATTGGGCGTTGCTTTTTCTGTTGCTCCCATTGGTTTACAAGTACTACCATGCAGGCTTAAATGCTGGTTACCGTACCATATTTGTGCAGCCAAGGTTTCATGGTTTATATGCCGTAATTCGCTCCGGTAAATTCGGTTTATTGGTGGCACTTTGTAGCAGTATTGTAGTAGCTACACAGCCATATATACTTACAACCCAACAAACCACCAGTGGAGAAGGGATAGATATAATGCTTTGCATGGATATTAGTGGCAGCATGACGGAGAAAGATTTTACCCCTACCCGTTTAGCCGCTGCAAAAACCGTAGCAGAAGATTTTGTGAATAAACGCCCGGGCGATAGAATAGGCTTGGTAGTATTTAGTGCTAGGGCTTATACCCTTTGCCCACTAACTGTGCAGCACGCTACATTGGTACAGCAAATTCGTAGTGTAGAGTCGGGCATACTTGGTAACGATGGTACGGCTATTGGTACTGGTTTAGCCACTAGTGTAGTGCGTTTGGCAGCTGCAAAGCCTAGTAGTAGAGTCATTATTTTATTAACCGATGGAAACGATTTTGGTGGCGTGGTACCTAGTAACCAAGCTATAGCATTAGCACAGCAAAACCAAGTAAAAGTATACACCATTGGTATTAATAATGCGAACGGTGAAAAGCATGAACTATTAGCCAAAATAGCGGCTTCCACCGGGGGTAAATATTTTGAAGCCAATGATTATAATGCGTTGCAGCAAGTTTACAACGCTATTGATGGTATCGAAAAATCTACGGTTACCGTGCTGGAAAAAAATAGTAAGCAATATCAATTCAGTTTTTGGATAGTAGTGTCTGCCCTTTGTTTTGGTTGGTTTATCATTACACAATGCCTAACACTACGATTATTTCCATTGGCTTAAACAAATTGTTACATTTAACCTTCAATCACAAGCTTTTTTAGAAACAAACCATGCTAGTAAAAACCTTTGGAAGTGCTGTTTATGGTGTAGAAGCAATAACCATAACCATTGAAGTAAATGTAAGTAGTGGCGCCAACTATTACATTGTAGGCCTGCCCGATAATGCTGTAAAAGAAAGTTTGCAACGGGTAGAAAGTGCTATTAAAAGCAATGACTATACCATGCCACGAACAAAAATTGTGGTAAATATGGCGCCAGCAGATATTAAAAAATCTGGTTCGGCGTTCGATTTGCCAATAGCCATTGGTATTCTGGGTGCAAGCGATCAAATAGTAAAGCCCGACGATTTAGATAAATACGTAATCATGGGTGAGCTTAGTTTAGATGGAACTGTACAGCCCATAAAAGGAGCTTTGCCCATAGCCATACAAGCCCGTAAGGAAGGTTTTAAAGCCTTGATAGTACCCAATGCCAACGTAAAAGAGGCTGCCATGGTAAACAACCTACAGGTATTTGGTGTAAATACTTTGCAGGAGGTATTGGACATAATTAATAACCCTGCTGCACACAGCCCTGTACAAGTAAATACCAGAGAAAGTTTTTATGAATCGCAATATCATTTCGATTTTGATTTTGACGATGTAAAAGGCCAAGAAAATATAAAGCGAGCCTTAGAAATTGCTGCTGCTGGCGGGCATAATGCTATTTTAATTGGTCCGCCCGGTGCCGGTAAAACAATGCTGGCAAAACGCCTGCCCACCATATTGCCGCCACTTACCTTGCAGGAAGCCTTAGAAACTACTAAAATACACAGCGTAGCGGGTAAGTTACCGGCCGATGCTAGTCTTATCAGTAAACGTCCGTTTCGCAGTCCACACCACACCGTGTCCGATGCTGCTTTGGTAGGCGGTGGTGGTATACCTCAGCCTGGCGAAATTAGTTTGGCACATAATGGCGTTTTGTTTTTAGATGAATTGCCTGAGTTTAAGCGAACTGTTTTAGAAGTAATGCGGCAGCCGATGGAGGAACGTAGGGTAACTATTTCTAGAGCTAAAGTGGCGTTGGATTTCCCTGCAAATTTTATGCTCATTGCTTCTATGAATCCTTGCCCTTGTGGGTATTATAATCACCCTGAAAAGGAATGTACTTGTGCACCCGGTGCGGTTCAAAAATATTTGAATAAAGTAAGTGGTCCATTGCTAGATAGGATCGATTTACATGTAGAAGTCACACCCGTAAGTTTTAATGAATTAAGTAGCAAAACCGCTGGAGAAAAAAGCGAATCTATCCGCCAAAGGGTAATGCAGGCAAGGGATATACAGCTGAAACGCTATAAGGAAACACCCGGTATGTATGCCAATGCACAAATGAGTAGCCAACAAATTCAGCAGTATTGTGCTATAAGTACGGCAGGTGCCGCCTTGCTAAAAAGGGCCATGGAAAAATTAAATTTAAGTGCCCGTGCTTACGATAGAATTTTGAAAGTAAGCCGAACCATTGCCGATTTAGATGCTAGCCAAGATATAAGGCCAGAACATTTAGCAGAGGCCATACAATACAGAAGCTTGGATAGAGAAGGTTGGGCTGGTTAGCATACAGCACTGCAGCAGTATATTTATAGCTAATAAAATACTAAAAAGTATGGGCGGTTTACTAGCGTACAAGGCCGGTGAAACCCGTTTTTACTTATTACCGTACATTTGTGGCCAATGAAAAAATGATTGCCAAATGCCTAAAAGTAAAATAGCTGGGATAGGTATGTATGTACCCAGCCAAGTGGTTACCAATAATGATTTAACACAGTACATGGAAACCAGCGACCAGTGGATACAGGAACGTACTGGCATACAGGAACGTAGGTTTGCCCACAGAACCGATGAAACCACCACTACCATGGCCGTGGAAGCTAGTAAAATAGCCATTGAAAGGGCCGGTATTACCGCTCAGGATATTGATTTTATAGTATTTGCTACCCTTTCCCCCGACTATTATTTTCCGGGTTGTGGAGTCCTAGTACAGCGGGCTTTGAAAATGAAGGAAATAGGTGCTTTAGATGTTCGTAACCAATGCAGTGGTTTTGTGTACGCCTTAAGTGTAGCCGACCAATTTATAAAAACGGGTATGTATAAAAACATACTGGTGATAGGTGCAGAGAAGCACAGTTTTGGATTAGATTTTACTACCCGTGGTAGAAACGTAAGTGTAATTTTTGGGGATGGTGCAGGTGCCGTAGTATTACAACCTACCGAGGCAGCTAACAAAGGTATTTTGAGCACTCATTTACATAGCGATGGCGAGGCTGCGGAAATATTGGCCATGTATAACCCAGGAACACATGCCAATTATTGGGCCGATAAAAACTACGCTAGCTTTAACGATGCACTAATAGGCGACATGTTTATGAGCCACGATATGATAGACAATGCTCAAAATTTTCCGTTTATGGATGGGCCAAGCGTGTTTAAAAAAGCGGTAGTAAAATTTCCTGAAGTAATAGTAGAGGCGCTTACCGCCAACGGAAAAACAGCTGCCGATATTGATATGCTTATACCACACCAAGCCAATTTGCGTATCAGCCAATTTGTACAGCAAACACTAAAACTAAGCGACGATAAAGTGTATAATAATATTCAAAAATATGGCAATACTACCGCAGCTAGTGTGCCTATAGCCCTATGTGAAGCATGGGAAGCAGGCAAAATTAAAGAGGGCGATTTGGTGTGCCTTGCTGCATTTGGTAGTGGTTTTACATGGGCTAGTGCATTACTTCAGTGGTAAACCTACGCTATATGCTACCACAAAAAATAATGCTATTGGTGAACCCCATTGCAGGCACCAAAAAAAAGGATGTAGTAGAAAAGAAATTTGCAAAAGCCTGTGTAGCTAAGCAAATAGCTTTCGAAATATTGCCTACGCAGCCTTTCGGTACGTACAGTTTTCTGGAAGATAAAATTATCAACGAACAGTTTACTGATATTGTAGTGGCGGGTGGCGATGGCACTATTAACCATGTATTTTCATCGCTGTGTCATTTGCCCAATATCAGGTTTGGAATATTGCCCGTAGGTAGCGGCAATGGCTTGGCTAATTCTGCCCATATACCGCATAAGCTGGAGCAGGCTATTGCTATTTTATTCAATCCTGCCACCATTTCTATTGATGGTTTTTCTATCAATCACCATACTAGTTTTATGCTAAGTGGGTTGGGTTTTGATGCTAGGGTAGCACAGCAGTTTAGCCTACAAAATACCCGTGGCTTACTTACCTATACCAAGCAAAGTTTGGTACAGTTTTTTAAAGCCCAGCCGTATACATTTAGCATTACTATAGATGGTGTACAAGTATATACCGATGCGTTTTTTATTAGTGTGGCCAATAGCAATCAGTTTGGAAATAATGTTACCATAGCACCTCAGGCAAGTTTAACCGATGGATTGTTAGATGTAGTGATTGTACAAAAAATGAGTAAAATGAAATTGCCTTTTGCATTGCTACAGCAAATTCGGGGCAATAATAAATTGCAAGCCTTGGTGCAGGAGTTTCAGGAAAAACACATTATTTATTTGCAAACGCCGGAGCTAAAAATTCACAATTTGAAATTGGCACCTTTACATGTAGATGGCGACCCCGTAGAAACTGCAGAACATATTTATATTCAAGTTCATCGGCAATTGCTATCGCTTATTGTACCCAAAGCTTAGGGCTTAGGTGTAACCCAAGTTTGAATGTGGAGGC
>RDXK01000191.1 GCA_004292605.1 Bacteroidota bacterium | reverse complement strand
ATGCATGTACCGCAAGATTGGGATGCTAAAACTTGTGAATTTGAACACGCCGAAAAAGGTGCCATCCATTTACAAACCAGTTTTGCAGCATTGGTAAAAGCCCTACCTACCATAACAGCCGAAAAAGTAGCCGAGCTTTTGCATAGCCATCCTGCTCATATTTTACAAAAATCGGTAGCTAGTTTTGCTACCAATGCCCCGCTGGAAGCCACTATTTACAGCTTATCTGGCCATTATGAATACACAGAAAGCAACAATAAAAGCAAGTGCAGCAACAGTCCATTGATAAACCAAACCTTTCATGGAAAAGTGTTAGCTACGGTAAACAAAGGGAACTTATATTTGAACATCTAAACACAACACAATGGAACAAAACACTCCCGAAAACTTTTCAACCGAAAATGTAAACGACGCTCAAGCTACCGCCACTGTAGTAGCTACCCCTAGCGTAAACCTGATTAACGAAGGTGTAAAATATGGGGTAATATTAGGCGCCTTGTCTACCCTAATTCTGTATGCGGTTTATTTTGCCGATTCTACTAGTTTAAAATTGTTCACCAACCTGCAGTTGGTAATAACCTTTGTACCTTTTATGTTCGCTATTTTGTTAGCAGTAGGCTTCCAAATTAGAAAACAAAACGGCGGTATTTTAACCTTTCAGGAAGGTTTAAAATTTTCTTTTTTAAGCTACGCTGTTGCAGCTTTAATAGTAGCGGTAAGCACCTATATTTTGTACAATTTGATAGATAAAGACCTTACAGAAAAAACCTTTGCTATAGGCATGGAAAAAACCCAATCCTTTATGGAGAAAATGGGTGCCAAGGAAGAGGATATTGAAAAAGCATTGAGCGACGCCAGGAATAAAAAACCAACATCGGGTATAAAGGATATAGCCATTGGTACCGGTACGGGACTAATTTGGGACTTTATTAAGGCGTGTATTATTGCCCTTATTATCAAAAAAGAAAAACCTGCCTTTGGCGGTGCTCAATAAGCATGAATGTTTCTGTAGTAGTTCCTTTATTCAATGAGGCCGAAAGTTTACCTGAACTTACTAGCTGGATTCACCGTGTGTGTACCCAACACACCTTGAGCTATGAAATATGGCTGGTGGATGATGGCAGTACCGATGATAGCTGGGAAGTAATTTTACAATTAAAGCAACAAAACCCAGCCATTAAAGGTATTAAGTTTCAGAGAAACTATGGTAAAAGTGCCGCTTTGAACGAGGGCTTTAAAGCTGCCCAAGGCGATGTGGTAATTACCATGGACGCCGATTTGCAGGACAGTCCCGATGAAATCCCTGAATTGTACCAAATGATTTTGGTAGATAAATTCGACCTAGTAAGCGGCTGGAAAAAGAAACGCTACGATAATACGTTTACTAAAAATATTCCTTCCAAAATATTCAATGCCGCTGCCCGTGCAAGCAGCGGCATTTACCTGCACGACTTTAACTGCGGCCTAAAAGCCTACCGCAAAAAAGTGATTAAAAGTATAGAAGTATACGGCGAAATGCATCGTTACATTCCTGTACTGGCCAAGTGGGCTGGCTTTAGAAAAATTGGTGAGAAGGTAGTAGAACACCGAGCCCGTAAATACGGTACCACCAAATTTGGTTGGGAGCGTTTTGTAAATGGCTTTTTAGACCTTGCTACCATAAGTTTTGTGAGCAAATTCAGCAAGCGGCCAATGCACTTTTTCGGGCTGTATGGCACACTTTGCTTTTTAATTGGGCTAGCTACTTTTGGCTATTTGGCGGTTAGCAAACTATTGAATGTGGATTTTTCTTTAACCAATAGGCCTGCCTTTTATATTGCCTTAGCGGTAATGGGCATTGGGTTACAACTATTCCTTACCGGGTTTTTAGCCGAATTGGTAAGTAGAAATGCCGCTGATAGAAATCATTATTTAATTGAAGAAGTGGTTTCCTAAAAGCGGTTGCAACACATGGCCTCATCTACCCCAGAAAAAGTAGTTATTCTAGGTTCCGCCTACCCTTTACGCGGTGGTGGAATGGCCACTTTTAATGAGCGTTTATGCCGAGCATTTTTGCAGCAAAAAATACCATGTTATATACGCACTTTTAGCTTGCAGTATCCTAGCTTTTTGTTTCCGGGTAAAACACAATTATCTACGGAAGCCCCCCCTACGGATATTGCTATAACCGTGGCAGTAAATTCCATCAATCCGTTCAATTGGCTTTGGCAAGGCTATATTTTGTACAAACAAAAACCTTCCTTACTAGTAGTGCGGTATTGGCTACCCTTTATGGGGCCATGCTTGGGCACTATTTGCAGAATTGCCAAATGGAATGGAGTGACTAAAATTATTTGCATAGCCGATAATGTAATACCACACGAGAAACGCTTGGGCGACCAACTTTTCACTCGTTACTTTATGCCCAGCGTGCAGGGCTTTATTACCATGAGCGAAAAAGTAGCCAACGATGTGCGACTGTTCTCGCAAAAACCATTGCAGCAAGTAAAACACCCACTGTACGATACGTTTGGCGTAGCAGTACCTAAACTACAGGCCAGGCAACATATTAGATTACATCCATCAAAAAAAATCGTCCTTTTCTTCGGGTTTATCAGGGCTTACAAAGGCTTAGATTTGTTACTACACGCCATTGCTCATTTGGCAAAACAAACACCAGAAAACCCCGTAGAACTATTAGTGGCAGGTGAGTTTTATGAAGATGAAACCACTTACAAAAACCTAGCAAAAGAGTTACAAATAGAGCATTTGGTGCATTGGCATTCGCAGTTTATAGCCGATGCCGATGTGCGGTATTACCTGAGTGCTGCCGACTTTGTAATTCAGCCTTATAAAAATGCTACACAAAGCGGTGTTACGCCCCTAGCCTATCATTTCGAAAAACCCATGCTAGTTACCAATGTGGGGGCTTTGCCCGCCATGGTACCGCCCACGGTAGGCCTAGTTACCGAACCTACAGCTACCCATATTGCGGAGGGTATTCAGCAATTATACACTACGGGCGAAGAGTATTTTATACGCCACCTACAGCAGGAAAAAAAGCAATACACTTGGGAAGCATTGGTAAACACACTGCTTTTACTAAAAAACCAAGTATAAACTCACCAAAGGCAGTAGTATTTTATATAGTTCTAAATCTTATTCGCTCAACAGTTAGTACTTTTGCAGGGCAAAATTTTCCATGCGTTTATGCAGCAAGCCATCGCCCACATTATTGAACAAAGTATCAGCACTAAACAGCAGCTACTACAAAATGCACATTTGTTGGCAGCCATTGAAGCAGCTGTGCAGCAAACCGTGGAATGTTTTAGCAATGGTAACCGTGTGTGGATGTGTGGCAATGGTGGTAGTGCCGCCGATGCACAACATTTAGCAGCAGAATTTTCTGGGCGTTTTTATAAAAACAGAAAAGCACTACCTGCGGAAGCTTTGCATTGCAATACAAGTTATGTAACCGCTGTAGCCAACGACTATACTTATGATGTAATTTACAGTCGCTTGGTAGAAGGTATCACCCAACCAGGTGATATGCTATGGGGCTTTAGCACATCCGGCAATAGCACCAATATCGTAAAAGCGTTTGAAACCGCTAAAACAGTAGGCGTTCATACCTTGGCATTTACCGGCGAACACGGCGGACAGCTGAAAGAAATTAGTAATATTTTGGTGAACGTTCCTAGCACGGTTACCCCACGTATACAGGAAAGTCATATCCTTATTGGTCATATCATTTGCGAGCTAGTGGAGGCTCGTTTATTCCCATAAAAGCAATAACATGAAAGAAATAATCATCATAGCTACTGACGTTACTCCCGACAATTATCCCGATGCACAAGCTGGCACAGCTTTAGCCTTAGCCCCCGTGCAGGATGTTCCGTTTTTAAGTTTTGTGTTAGATGCTTTGGAAGAAAAAAAATTTAGTCAATATATTTTCGCCATTACACAGCCAGCAGTGCAAGCTTTTGTAAAGGAAACTTATCCTGATTTACCTGCTACATTTTGCTTGGAAAATAAGGCGATGGCAGCAGTAGCCAAAGCATTTGAAACAGCCACCGAAGAAGATATTTTAACAGTAGATGCTGGGTATGTGGCCAATTTTGATGAGCAATTATTGAACAAATTTCACCAAATAAAAAACAGCACTTTTACCACGGTTACTCGCTGGGTGAAAGATGTGGATGGCTTAACCAGCTTAACACTGAACCAAAAAGGTTTGGTTACCCACGCCGAAGCCAATGCTAACTACGCAGCTGCGTATGTATACACTGGTGTGAGTATTGTGCATGCTCCTACGTTATTAATGGATGCCACCACGGAAGGCAATTTTTCTGGCCACTATCTACAGCAAAAAGTAAGCAACGGCGAAGTGTTTGCTTTAGAGCAAGATGGCACCGTAGTAAGCATAGTAACCGCTAATAATTTTGCAGCTGCCCAAGAAAGTAATTTATAATGATTTGGCAAGCTTTTAAAGAGCAAATAGACCCCAGCTGGACACTATTTTTAGATAGAGACGGTGTAATAAACTGGGAGAAAAATAACGACTATATAAAATCTACCGAGGAGCTAGTATTGTACCCAAACATGGGGCAAACTTTAGCAGTGTTGAATCGTTTGTTTGGAAAAACAGTGGTAGCTACCAACCAAAAAGGAATTGGAAAAGGATTAATGACTGAGGCCGATTTGCACGCTATACACCATTCGCTACAAGAACGGATTGCCATAGAAAAAGCCCATATTGACGCATTTTTTTATTGTACCGATTTGGCCGATGATAGTCCTAACCGCAAGCCACAGCCCGGCATGGTATACCAAGCCCAGCACCAATTTCCTGAAATTGATTTCTCTAAAAGCATCATGGTGGGCAACCGACTTTCTGATATGAAATTTGGGAGAAATGCGGGCATGTTCACTGTGTTTGTGGCCACTACCCACCCCGAAGTTCCTTTCCCCAACGATTGGACCGACTTTAGATTTGACAACCTAGAAGCCTTTGCAAAGGCGTTGGTGCAGGGCTAATATTCAGCCCAAATCCCCTTCAAAAAAACTTTAAAAAAAGTAGCCTTTTTCTGAACTAGTATTCTGTTTTCATAGTAGTTTGCAGCTATGAAGGCATCCAACTAGGGCGATAATTACCGCGTAAAAACACTGCAAATAATTAGAAAAACACCATTTATTCTGTAACTAAAAAATCACCACTATGCTCCAAAATCACGTTCCACTTCGCACAGTTTTTAACCTTGAAAACCCTAACCCCATTATTGTATTGGAAGGCTCAAGAACCATCTCCACCAATACTGGCAAAATTTTGCAAAGAATGGGCCAACACCTACTAGAATTATTTCCTAATGCCAAATTTAGAAGTGGAAATGCCGATGGGGCCGACGATTGGTTTGTACGTGGGGCTCAAAACCCTGCTAATAACGGTGCAAATATTGAATTAATGCTACCCTATGCGGGGCACAAGAAAGTAAAAATTTTGCCTAATTCCAGCATATTACCATTGGAACAATTAAGCGATAGTGAATTGGACGATTTGAAACATCTAGTGGTACAAGCCAGCCCAAAATACAAAGCCCTAATGAATTATTTTGACCCAAACGCAAAAGGCAGGAGAATAGAAAATGCTAAATATATTCTGCGAGATGCGTTAAAAATTTGTGGCAATGCTACACACGGTTTTCTACCTGCCTCTTTTGCCTTATTTTATGTAAACCCGTACGCCACCAAGCCCGGCGGTACAGAACATACCATGCGTGTGGCCGACTATTGTAAAGTACCCTACCAAACCCAACAGGGATGGGCTTTTAGTGTTCCTACGGATATTTACACTCCACAAGAAATTGCCCTCATGGCGGAGTTAAAAGAGGCCATGAAACTTATTATGGAAAATATTCCGGGCGATATGGATATGAGTGAGTTTCTACAAACCAGCGAGGAATACGCTACAGCTTCCCAATACCTACTAGCGATACTGATGCGGTACGGTCAATAACGCTTTATTGAGCAAAATTACAAGCCTGTAAAACGGGTTTACTGGCATTGCTATGCCCAAAAACATACAAAACATTTTCGTAATAACTAAAATCAAACAAATATGCAAACAGTTCAAATTCAACAAAAGCAAGATCAGTTAAAAACAATTGCACAAATACTCAAAAGCGAATTTATTGGTCTGGACGCCATTATAGATTCCATGTTGCAAACCATTACTGCATGGTATATGTTCCCGGAGTTACAACGCCGGCCCGTAGTAGTAAACTTATGGGGCTTAACGGGTACGGGAAAAACCTCGATAGTAAAACGCCTGGTTCAACTGCTCGGCTATGAAAAAAAGTTTTACCTATTTGATATGGGTTCCAATGCCGCCAACCTGGATACACTAAAAATGCATGTGAAAAAAATATTCAGATACACCAATGGCGAACCCGTAATTTTTGGTTTTGATGAATTTCAATACGCCAATACTATCAATGAACGCAGTGAAACCATTACCAAAACTTTTTCACGAGCAGTATGGGATATTTTAGATATGGGTAAAATACAAGTAGACAATGGGAAAGACATTGAACAATTAGTAGCATCGAAAAAACGCTTAGAATACCTTATTGAAAAAGGCGTGACCATCAAAAACGGTCATGTACATGATAATTTAGATTATTATTTTAAAATAGTAAGTGCGTCCAACGAACGATTGGGTAGTTATATAAAAGATGCCATAGAAGAGCGACAAGCGAAAAGACGGCGAACCAAGGAAGAACACCCTAGCTATGTAAATAAAGCCTTGTTCTACGCATCGGACGATGTACGGGCGTTTGAAGAAATTTATGAAACCGAAGGAATGTCGTTAGAACTGGTAGATGCTTTGCTAAAAATGGATCATGAGGAACTGCTAAAAACCTATACCGATGCTATTAACCAAGGCAACAGTCGCAAGGAAATTGATTGCTCCAAATGCTTAATATTTATTATGGGTAATTTAGATGATGCTTACAATTTTGGCAAAACCGTAATGCCCGATGCTAATGCCAACCTGATACATAAATTAAGTAAGGAAGTTACCATTACCACCATTAAAAGCACCTTACAAAAAAAGTTTAAAAACGAACAAATAGCTAGGTTAGGAAACAACCACCTTTTATTCCCAAGTTTTAATAAACAGCAATACGGCGAGTTAATTCAGCAATTGCTCACAAGCCATAGCCAATGGTTTCAGCAGCACACACAAGTGCCCTTGGTGTTTCACCCATCCGTTCCGGCGTTTTTATATACGGAAGGTGTATACCCCACCCAAGGCACACGCCCCGTACTATCTACCATTCAGCAGTTTATTGAAAGTAATTTACCTACCTGGATGCTTACTACACGTACCACACCCAAAGCAGCCCAAGCCCATGTAAGTTTTGAAAAAAATAAGTTTACACTTACGGTAACCAATGCCCAAAATAAGTGCTTGGCTACCCATAGCTTACAAGTGGCCACCCAATTAAGCAACTTGAAAAAAACCATTAAAGATGATAAGCATGCGGTAGTGGCTTTACACGAGGCAGGGCATGCTGTAGCGGGAATTTTTACCACCCATACCCTACCAGAAAATATAGTTTGTAATACCACTAGCGAGGAGGTAGCGGGCTTTGTAGAAGTGCACAACGATAAACGCCGTGTAACTACCGTAGACGGTATTAAGCAACAGATAGTAATGATATTAGCAGGCATAGCTGCGGAAGAACTGATATTTGGCAAACAAAATGTAACACTCGGTAGCGAGAACGATGTAGAGCATGCTAGTTTTTTAGCAGCGTATTTGGTAAAAAAGAGTGGTGTTTTTAACGGCACCTATTTCCTACAAAACCCAGCCGGTGCCAAAACTATGGTAGTGTATGATGATGCGGATGCTAACCAAGCCACCAAGCAAATACTGGATGAGTGTTTTGCCACAGCAATGCAACTATTACAGCAGCACAAAGAGTTTTTACTGGTGTTAGCCAAACAGCTTTTTAAAGTAAACCGATTAAGTAAAAAACAAATCCAAAATTTATTGGCCAAGCAGTACCCGGCTTTTGCCCAGCAGCTAAAAACCACCCATTTTAGCTATGCCAATACGCTGCTAGCTCAGCCTTCCGTGCCTACACCAACATTAAAAAAAGCCATTGCCTAAAAACAATGGCTCATTGTAAACCGATGGTAAAAATGCACAGCATTGCCGTAAACAAATTTTAATTTACAACATTGTTTTTCTATTATTGTAAGCAAGAAAAGCAACTATTTAAACCCATACACAAAACCTATGAGCGTTTTATATTTACATGGCTACGGCGGTAGCCCCAACCAGGAAAAATTAAGGATATTAAGCAAAAATTTTAGCAACGTTATAGCCCCGCAAGTAGATTATGACGACGAGCAGTTTTTAACCGTAATCGACAATGCCCTAGCAGGCGAACACATTAGTTATGTAGTGGGCAATAGTTTAGGCGGCGTAGTGGCCCACTACTATGCCCGTAAATTAGGCAAACCCTGTTTACTATTGAACCCAGCGTTTTGTAGCTCCCGGGCCGATGAGCTTGAACTGCCCAAATTATCCGTCACCTACAATGCTCCTACGTATGTGGTATTGGGTGGTGCCGACGAACTTTTACCACCCGAGGAAAATATAGTGGCTACTTGGGCATTGGCCGATGGTAATCCACTTTTTATAAGAGTACGCCATAGCCTACCACACAGTGTACCGGCGGATGTTTTTGCCAATGAAGTAGACAATTTTAAGACGTTGATCCACTTACGATAGCATAATTATGTTGAGTGATAAATGGTACGCTCACTAATTACAACCATGGTAAAGCCACAGTGGAACTTACTATTGAACACCTTACAGGAGTAACAGGCTTTTAAGAAGCTATACACGGAAGTAAACAACTAAAGAAATGAGCTAATAAAGCAGCCACCAACTAAAAAAATTACACTATGGAACCAAAAGAAAAAATAGCGTTGCAAAACACCCTATCAAACCTTATGGCTGATTTGGAAAACTATGATAGGGCAATATTGACTGCTTGTATCGGGCACGATGAGGATGGCAACACCGTAACCAAAGA
>RDXK01000190.1 GCA_004292605.1 Bacteroidota bacterium | reverse complement strand
ATGCGTTATTTAAACGCAAATTATACATGGCTACGCAACCCATTTATGACGGTTAGCAGGGCGAAATATGATTTTTATCAGGAATTGGATTTCTGTAACCCAAAAATTCAATTTCATAGTAAGGACGTACATTGTAGATCTACTGTTACCTCACTACTAGTCTTGTAAATTAGCTGTGCTCAATAAAGCCTTAGGTTTTAGTATTTTTATTTTTTTTCCCTCAAGGTCTATCATTCCATCTTTTTTGAACTCTGAAAGTAAACGGATGGTGCTTTCGGTGGCAGTACCCACTAAATTAGCTATTTCTTCTCTCGACAGCCGTACAGACAGTGTGTATCCATCAGACTCAAATCCGTATGTTTCCTTTATAAACAATAGGGTTTCAGCTAGCCTTTCCCTTACCGGTTTCTGGGCTAAATGGGTAAGTTTTATCTCTGCTTTGTGTAATTCATCACTCAATAGCTTCATCATTTCAAACGCTAAGCCTGCATCTTGCTGTAGAATTACAATAAACAAATCCTTGGGTATAAAACATACTTGTGTATCCTCTAACGCTATGGCGGATGCACTATACCTTTCCCCGCTTAGTAAAGCTCGGTAGCCTAATACATCTCCACCCTTGAGCAAACGGATAATTTGCTCTTTACCATCGTCGCCTTGTTTACTTAATTTAATTTTTCCTTCATTCACACAAAAAACCCCAAACGGATAAGCCCCTTCATGAAATATAATTTGACCTTTTTTATAAACCGTGCTTACTTTCTGGTGATTGATTTTATCTAAAAACTCGTGTTTGGTTTTACAAATAATAGATGTTTGGCTTTGCTTACAAGATTGGCAGTTTTCTGAAATAAAAAAATCTTTCATGTTTTGAAAATATAAAATACCCTTTTTAAATCGGCCATTTGTTTAAATACTTCCCATAAAACAATCCACAAATTGTATTTTACATCACTGTTATCTGGCACAAAAATGCCGTAGTAGGTAAAACTCTACTACGGCGTTTTCGTCTTTTTAAAAAGTTACAGTGCTTCTAACACCAATTTTTTCACCTCACTTATGGCTATTCGCTCCTGCGTCATCGTATCGCGGTAGCGGATGGTACAAGTACCATCTTCCTTACTTTGATGATCTATAGTAACACAAAATGGGGTACCAATAGCATCCTGCCGGCGGTAACGCTTACCAATGCTATCTTTCTCCTCAAAATAACATTTAAAATGTGGCATACAATCCTTCATTAACTCCCGTGCTAATTCTGGCAAACCATCCTTTTTAGTAAGCGGTAAAATAGCGAGCTTGTTCGGCGCCAGTACAGCTGGTATTTTTAGCACCACACGGCTATCTGTACTACCATCTTCCTTCGGAATTACTTCTTCCGCATAGCTATGACTTAGTATTAATAAAAACATTCTATCTAAACCAATAGAAGTTTCAATTACATACGGTATGTAGTTTTGGTTAATTTCTGTATCAAAGTATTGCTGCTTCTTTTTGCTGTACTCCTGATGACTTTTTAAATCAAAATCGGTACGGCTGTGTATACCTTCTACCTCCTTAAACCCAAACGGAAAATTATATTCAATATCTAAAGCGGCATCGGCGTAATGGGCCAATTTTACATGGTTATGGAACCGATAATTATCTGGGTTTATACCTAAACTTAAATGCCATTGTAAGCGTGTTTCTTTCCAGTAATTATACCAATCTTGCTGTGTGCCAGGCCTTACAAAAAATTGCATTTCCATTTGCTCAAATTCCCGCATTCTAAAAATAAACTGCCTTGCTACAATTTCATTTCTAAACGCTTTACCTATTTGTGCTATACCAAATGGCACTTTCATACGTGCACTTTTTTGCACATTTAAAAAGTTTACAAAAATACCTTGTGCAGTTTCTGGTCGTAAATAAATGGTATCGGCCTCTTCCGCCACGCTACCAATTTGTGTGCTGAACATTAAATTAAACTGCCTAACATCTGTCCAGTTTTTTGTACCGCTTACAGCACAACTAATATTTTCTGCGATAATTAATTCCTGTAGGCCACCAAAATCTTCAGTACTTAATAAGGCATTCATTTTGGCTAGTAATTCTTCCGCTTTTTCGGCTTCACCTGCTTGTGTTAAGGCATCGGCTTTTGCCTCCAATAAATGATCTACCCGGTAGCGTTTTTTGCTATCCTTGTTATCTATCATCGGATCGCTAAAATTATCTACATGGCCACTCGCTTTCCAGGTGGTGGGGTGCATAAATATGGCAGCATCTATACCCACAATGTTTTCGTGCATTTGGGTCATGCTTTTCCACCAATAATCTTTTATATTTTTCTTTAGTTCGGAACCGTACGGACCGTAATCGTACACGGCACTAAGGCCATCATAAATATCGCTACTTTGAAAAACAAAACCGTATTCTTTTGCGTGGGCAATAATTGCTTGTAAGTTATTCTCTGTTGTGCTCATGCGGGCAAAGATAAGGGGAGCGTTAAAAAATTAAAGTTTGGGATTTTCGAGATGTCGGGTAGCATCTCTATTTGTTTTTTTGGCCATGTTTTTTTCAAAAGCCTCTGTAAGATTTACGCCCGTTTGGTTAGCTAAACAAATAAGCACCCAAAGTACATCGGCCATTTCATCGGCTAGTTCCTTGCCTTCATCGGTTTTCTTAAAACTTTGCTCGCCATACAGGCGTACCATTAAACGGCTAAGTTCACCTACTTCTTCCATTAAAATGCCAAGGTTGGTAAGTTCATTAAAATAGCGAACACCTATAGTTTTTATCCATTCATCTACCTGCTGCTGTGCTGCGGAAAGCGTTAATTGCTCACTCATTATTCTTTGTTTTTAGTATCTATCCAAATGGTCACCGGGCCATCGTTTACCAGAGCTACTTGCATATCGGCACCAAAAATTCCCGTAGCAATAGGCTGGGGAAGTAGTGTGTTTAAATAGCTAATGGCCTGCTGGTACAGTGGCTGTGCCACTACGGGTTTGGCTGCTTTTAAAAAACTAGGGCGGTTTCCTTTTACTGTACTGGCGTGTAATGTAAACTGACTAATTAATAAAATATTACCACCTACTTCCAATACATTTTTGTTCATGGCCCCAGCATCATCCGCAAAAATTCTCAATGCTACTATTTTATGGCAAAGCCATTGCAAATCGGCTTCCGTATCTGCCTCTTCTATTCCTAAAAGTACTATTAGCCCGTGGGTAATGCTACCTACTATTTGCTGCTGTACGGTAACGCTCGCATGTTTGCTTCGCTGTATTAATGCTCGCATAAAAAAAGGTTACCGCAAATATTGGTAACCTTTTCATTATTTAATCGCTTTTTCTAGCCCATTTTATGAGTTCCTTCCAGGTAGGCTTTTTACCGTACATCAATATACCCGTTCTGTAAATTTTACCGGCTACCCAAGTGGTGCCAATAAACCCTGCAATTAGCAATGCCATACTTAATATTAGCTGCCAATAAGGTACACCATCGGGCACGCCATGTGCAATACGCCCCATCATAACTATGGGAGATGTTAATGGAAATAAACTACCGAATACCGCCAAGCTACTGTTAGGGTCGTTCACGGCTTTGGTCATAATTACTATGGCAAATATGATAGGCATAGTAATAGGTAACATTAGGCTTTGAGCATCCTGAGGATCGTCGTTCACAGCACTACCTACCGCAGCAAACAAAGCAGAATAAATAAAATAACCCCCTAAAAAGTAGAAAAAGAAACAGCCAATTACCAACGGGAAGTTAATGGTAGAAATACCCTTCATGATGCCAGCTACAGCACCCGACTGTTGGGCTTGCTGGGCGGCACCCAATGCTGCTGTTGCCTGCTGTGAATCGGCAGGGTTCATACCTGGGAACAATAGCGGCAATAATAAATTAATGGTGGTGCCTATAACCAGCCAAATGGTAAACTGCACCAAACCCACGGCACCTATACCCAGAATTTTTCCCATCATTAGTTCAAAGGGTTTTGTGCTACTTACTATCACCTCGGCAATACGGTTGGTTTTTTCCTCCATTACACCACGCATAACCATACTACCATATATAAATAGAATTAGATAAATCATAAACCCTGAAATATAACCTACGGCATAGCTAACACCGGCTTTTACATCGTTATCTTCTTTACCATCTATGCTGGTAAATACCACGGTATTATTGGTTTGAATACTATCTAGCTGTTGCTTACTTACGTTTAAACCTAGCAATCGTTGCTCTTCCAAAGCATTGTTAAACATACGTTCCAAACGTTCTCTAGTAATTAACCCTAATGTTTTGCCAGATACTAACTGAACAGTATCGGATGGTAAATTTGTTTTGGGCAGTACTACAAAGGCATCTATCTTTTTCGCAGCTACCTCTGCTTTAAGCAGTTTTGCATCGCCTTGTGTTTGCCAGTTGAGTTTAATATCATCTTTATTTTCTAGTTTGTTGGGCAGTACTTTACCCTCATCCACTACGGTTATGTGTAATGTATCGCTGCTATTAACCGAGAAGTAAATAATAAAGCCATAAAACACAAAAATGATCAATGGCAGTAAAATGGTGGTTAATAAAAAAGTTTTCTTCTGCACCCTGCTTAAAAATTCGCGTTGGGCTATTATAAACGTCTTACTCATATTTTATTCAATTGTTCTTTATGCATTAAATTATTTTACCAAACGTTTTAAGCCGTTTGAAAAGCTCTGGCAGTAGCGTGGGTGCCTTCTACTAATTGTATAAAAATATCGTTTAAACTGGGTAGCTTTTCTTCAAAGCCATTGATATCAATGCCTTGGTGTATTAAATTTTGTAGAATTTGATTGTTTGATGAATTGGCTTGTTTCTGCAACGTAACTGAACTATCATTTTTAGCCGTAATGGTGAACAAATCCGCCACTGCAGAAACCTTATCGGCCTGTGGTGTTTGCACTTCAAACAAATGCTGCTTGTGGGCTTGTTTTATGGCAGAAACCGTACCGTCAATAATTTTTTTACCAAGATTTATCAGCACTATTTTGCTACAAATTTCTTCCACCTGTTCCATGCGGTGGGTGCTAAATATTACGGTAGCACCTTTTTGAGCCAATTCAAAAATTTCCTCTTTTATCAAGTTTGCATTTACGGGGTCTAATCCACTAAACGGTTCATCTAAAATAATGAGTTGTGGGTTGTGCATTACAGTAGTTACAAACTGTAATTTTTGGCTCATCCCCTTACTTAAATCTTCCACTTTTTTATTGAACCAGCTAGTCATGTCTAGCTTGGTAAACCAATATTCTAGCGAAGTTTGTGCTTCCTGTTTCGATAAACCACGTAGCTGTGCCAAATACAAGGCTTGCTCGCCAATTTTCATTTTTTTGTAAAGGCCACGTTCTTCCGGCATGTAACCAATTTTTCTTGCATCGCCTAAGCCTTTAAACGGTTCGCCATTGAGTAAAATTTGACCGCCATCTGGGTGAATAATGCCGGTAATCATACGCAAAAGCGTAGTTTTTCCTGCTCCATTGGGGCCTAGTAGTCCAAAAATACTTCCCTTATCAATTGTAAAACTTATACCATCTACCGCCTTATGTGCGGCATAATGTTTTTGCAATTCTTTGAGTTCTAGGAGTGTTTGCATTGCTACGAATAATTTTTGTTTGAAAGTAAGTATTTGTTTTATGCCTAGTATTACTTGTTTTTGCGTTAACTTGATGAGCGGCTATAATATGCCATGATAGGTATTGTATGAAAAAAAAGCTACTGTTTCACGGGCTATGCTGCTGTATACAACCGCTGTATAGCCAAATAAATTTTGGTACCATGCGTGTTGGTTTTAAGGATAGTGTTACTTGTGGAGCGTTTACATTTATTCCGTTATACAGTACAGCCCAACAAATAGCCCCGTATGTAGCCAAACGATCTAAAGAAAAAGCCTTGCAATGGCAGGAGCTTTCGCCAAAAACTAGTGCCGATGTGCATGTGTTAACGGTGGATAACAATAGCAGCGATACCGTATTAATTCCTGTGGGTACGGCCATAGCCGGGGGATATCAAGATAGGGTAGTAGCCGCCTCTGTATTACTACCCCCACGTTCAAAAGGCAATTATATAACCACCTTTTGTATAGAAAAAGGTAGATGGGGTGGACGGAAAAAGCCGCTAAAAACCTCCACTACAGTAGATGGTATTTTAAAACAACTGGTAATTACTACCAATAAACAAACCCCCATTTGGCAATATATTACCGATTTATACCAGGCAAAAGGCTTAAAGGCAGATGTTCAGCCCTACCTTGCCGTAAAACCCGTTTGGCAAAATATACCACCTTGCTTCTCCACCATTTTAGTAGTGGAAAATAAGCATCGAGATAGTTTACTTGGCTGGGCTGTAAGTAGTAATGGCCAATTTGTAACCGCTGAAGCATTTCAATCGCCCGTTTTGTACCAGCAAGTAAGCACTAGTACGGTAGTTTCTTTATTAGAATACACTACTCAAACCAATAAAACCAATTTGAACAGAACCACCGCAGATGCCTTGAATAACTTATTCTCCACAGTATTGCAGTCCAGCTTTTTACAACAGTACGGGAAAGGCTATTACCAAGGAAACGCTTTGTTTCACTTAATTTGTTACTAATTTACACTATGTTTTACTGGGTAAAAACGCCTAATTGGGTGTCAAAAATATGGCCATCATTAATATGGCAAATGCCTGCCAAACGTGGCGACGTATATATAAGCTTTGACGACGGTCCACACCCAACGGTAACCCCTTGGGTATTAAAAACATTGGAAAACTACCAAGCTAAGGCCAGTTTCTTTTGTATAGGCGATAATGTAATCAAGTATCCATCGGTATTCCAGCAAGTACTAGCAGCGGGGCACACCATTGGTAACCATACTTACCGCCATTATAATGCTTGGCATGTTAGCAAACAGCAGTATGTAAAGGATATACAAGAGGCAGAAATACTTATAAACAGCGAATTATTTCGACCGCCATATGGCAAAATTTCACCTTGGCTAGCAAATAGTATTTTACGCCAAACAAACGTGAAGAAAATAGTAATGTGGACGGTACTAAGTGCCGATTTTGATACAGAAATTAGCTCCGAACAAGTGGTAAACAATGTAATGAACAACGTGCAACCGGGCAGCATCATCGTGTTTCACGACAGTGAAAAAGCATTTCCGCATTTGCAAAAAGCATTGCCAGCGCTACTGCAACATTGCCAAAAAATGGATTGGATTTGTAAAGCCTTATAAAGCCGCTACGCCTGTTTTTTCCTGCTCCCACATTTTTCTGCCATAGCCTTTAAATACATGTTTCTCGCTATGGTAGCTACTACGTACCAGCGGGCCACTTTCTACATAATCAAAGCCTAACTCGTAACCAATTTCTCGTAATTCGGCAAATTCATCCGGGTGCACAAAACGCTGTACGGGTAAGTGTTTGGGGGTAGGCTGTAGGTATTGGCCTAGGGTAAGCACATCTACACCTACGCTTACTAAATCTTCCATGCTTTGCACTACTTCTTCCTTGGTTTCTCCCAAGCCGAGCATGATACCTGTTTTGGTACGCATGCCACCTTTTTTTAATACATTTAATACCTCCAAGCTACGGCGGTATTTAGCTTGTATACGTACTTGGCGGGTAAGGCGTTCCACCGTTTCCATATTATGGCTTACCACTTCTGGTGCTGCATCTATAATGCGTTGTATTTGATCGGTAAACCCTCTAAAATCAGGAATTAAAGTTTCTAAAGTAGTATCAGGGTTCAAAGCTTTTACGGCTTGTATGGTATTGTACCAAATAGTGCTACCACCATCTTTCA
This sequence comes from Bacteroidota bacterium, assembly GCA_004292605.1. Classification (GTDB taxonomy): domain Bacteria; phylum Bacteroidota; class Bacteroidia; order Chitinophagales; family Chitinophagaceae; genus UBA10646. The sequence goes on along the minus strand of RDXK01000190.1, from coordinate 1,459 downwards.
GTTCATCTCTATCCACGCTTGTGATTACTGCATGCTTCACCTTCATTAAATGAATGGCTTCTGCTACACGCTGTGGCTCATCCCAATCGGCTGGCTCTGGTCTACCTGTTGCCACCGCACAAAAACCACAACTACGGGTACAAATATTACCCAAAATCATAAAAGTAGCCGTTCCAGCGCCCCAGCATTCGCCCATATTAGGGCAATTGCCGCTTTCGCAAATGGTATGTAATTTATGGGTATCTACTAAACCACGAACATGTTTATAACTTTCGCCGATGGGCAATTTTACCCGCAACCAACTGGGTTTTTTTACACGACTTTCGGCCTCTGAAATAGCGCTAACTACAGGTAATTCTTGCATCACTTACAATTTCAAAATATATTAACAGTGGGGCGGCGAAATTAGTTTACTTTCTTTTACCAAAAACAATGGCCAAGTAAGCATTTAAAAAGCCTTTTTGTGGGTTGGTTTGGGCCATTATCTGTACATCTTTTGTGTAGTAGGTATAATTTAAACCGGCCTCTAATGCACCTAATACTTCATTAAAACGTCCGTAATCGAATCGCAGGGCTACTTTACCCGTTACCCCGGGCACAAACTCAAGATTACTCCAACCTCTAAACACACCAGCACCGCCTACAATAGCGGAGGGATTGAGGAAAGTAAGGGAATCCTGTTTGAAACTAATATCTTCTCGTTCACCAGTAGATTGGTTGATTACAGAAAGAATATACGGCTTCAGCATTCCAGCCGATAATCCACCCCCGTAAATAAGGGAAACTGCCACGCCATTTTTATTGCCTTTGCCACCAATTAATCGCTGCTGAGCAAAACCTACTTCAAAATTGTACAGGTTATTAATTTTACCAAAAATGTAAGGATTACCCAGAAAAATGGCAGGTCCTTGTTGGAAGAAATTTGTTCTACGTTCTTCTTTTTGGCTACGAATTTCGCCAAGACCAATCCACCAATTATTGGTTTTTCGAACGGTTTTGTATTTGCCCCGCTCGTAAAAAATACCGTATCCGTTGGTGTTTAATTTTATGCCAAACGCACCCTGTTTATTATACACCAAAGCACCTTCTTCCTCGGCTTTTATCATGGCATTGATGCGTTCCCGCTTCTCTGCCTTCTTTTCCTGCTTCGATTTTTTGTCCTGAGCTGTTAACGACGAACAAATGGATAAAATACTTATAAAAACTATCGTAATTCTTTTCAACATAGTAACGATTGATACGTGTAAATTTAGGGCAAAATATATAGCATGACTTCACAAATTATTTATAAAGGAAACCTACGTACCCAAGCTACTCATTTACAAAGCGGTAACACCTTAATTACCGATGCACCTACCGATAATCACGGCATGGGAGAGGCTTTTTCGCCAACCGATTTATTGGCCACCAGCCTAGGTAGTTGTATGCTAACCATTATGGGTATAAAGGCAGCCGATGC
>RDXK01000189.1 GCA_004292605.1 Bacteroidota bacterium | reverse complement strand
TACAGTTCGTAGAATTATAAAACCAACTTGGCTAAATGATAGAGACCAGTTTTTACAACCTACAAAACCGTTACCCCAGGATTTTAAAAATGACTGTTTAGTATGGATGCTATTTAATGGTAGCAACCTTACCGCCAGTGCCAATAATTTAGAATGGAATGGTAAACAATGGAGTATTGTAAACCATTTTATACCCTTTACCGAAGAAGAGGTGGGCAGTCCCGACCGCTTCGAAAGCGATTTTATGGTAAAATACCTTGACACCGTTGGTACCTTATCGGCAGAGGCAAAAGCGGTGCTAGCACAAGGAAAAAAATTATGGCAACAATATTTTACTACCACCGATGTAGCAAGCGTAAGAGAAGAATTAAAGTTAAACAGGGCCGATGTGGGGTGGTACCAAATACGCAAGGCTTTGCAGGCCCGCAATACCAGCGGCGATTATGCCCCTATAAACTTTAAACCTTTTGAAGAAGCTTATAAACTGCTTACCGAAAAGCTGCAACCACAGGTTTACGAACTAGGTTTTTTAAGACCGTGATAGCCAAGCAAACCCGAAAAATTGCGGCTAGCCATTAACTTATTCACCAAACTATGTAATATTGTAAAGGGAATGGGAAGTTTTTACGATAAATCATCCATGAGTTTAACAGCTGCCAAAGAACTGAAAAACAAACACAGTTTGTTTGATTCTAGTATTCATTGTGCTTATTATGCTTGTATTCAATATATGATGTATCTGATTTACGAAAAGTTGAAAATTACGACACGAGAACAATTTGATGCTGATAGGCGTCATAATAAGGATGGAAGCCACGGATTTGCAGAAAAATTAATATCCCTCGAGGTTAGTAAAAAAGATCCTCAGGAATACAAATGGTTTAAGAAAACCTTTCCAGAGCTCAAAAGATTGCGAGAAAAGGCTGACTATAGTACTACCATTGCAGGTATGGAGGATAGTGATGATGCTATTAAAAAGTCAGAATCTATCACTAATACTTTAAAAAAATTATTTAAGTAACATATGACGGCAAAACAATTTATAACTGAAACGCTGGCAAAATTAGCGGTTCAGTTTCCCGACGTCACTATAAAGTATGCGTTCAATCATTCTATAGAAACGTACGTGGTTGAGTTTACTCCGACCGAGGCTTACTACAACAATAAGTTATTAGATGCTGCTTGGATCCCGTTTTCAATGGAATTTGAACAACTGTTTTTGTATGACAATATCGCATTTATTTCATCAGATTCTATTCTTTCCATTAGCCAGCCAGAAATAGTTTGGAACCAAAAAACCATAGCCATACAAAATTTATTGTTAGAGCAATATGGTATCAAAGTTCAATCGGTATTGAGTGAAAACATAACCGTGTATACCTTTCCCACTGGTACACAAGTTATGCAGGCTATAAGTGTTTCCCCGCTTTCTACTTATGGCCTTGGCATCGGAAATCAAGTTACACTCGAAAACAATATGGCCTTTACCAACTATTCAGCAAAACCCAGCAGCAAGAAAGACTATACAATGGCTGCCTAAAATATTTTTATGGAAAAACAAGACGGGTATGCAATACACACCGTGGCATTAATTGAATCTTCGTTCGCAAGGGATATTAATATAGACTTTGCTAAACAAGAAATAGAGACAAAACTTAGCCTTGAAAATTTTGAGCTAGAAAATACGCCAGAAGGCGTAATAGTGGTTGCCGTAATGGCAACCCTTGTAGGTCGCCAAGCAGAGAAAGAGGTTTATAAAATAACTAGTAAATACCTAGGTTCCTTCAAAAAAAATGGACAGCCGCAGTTGCCGGAGGATACTTTCAAAACCATCAACGCCCCTGCAATATTGTTCCCTTTTATAAGAGAACATATTTCGAGCACCGCCCTAAAAGCCGGATTGGGAAATTTACTTCTTCCACCCGTAAACTTTGCAGTATAAGGTTTTAAAAAACTATGGGATGGAGCAGTTTACCAATATTTATATCAGTTGGTATAGCAACCGAAGCAAACGGCGAGTTGAAATGTAAAAAATCCCCTCTTTACTTCATCCCCTCTAATTGCTTTTGTAGTGTAAACATTTCATCGCGAAGGCGGGCTGCTTCAATAAAATCCAAATCTCTTGCGGCCTTTTCCATCTTCTTCTTGGTTTGATTGATTTGTTTTTCCACCTGTGGTATGGTTTGGTAGTTGGCCTGTTCCTCCGCCGCTATAGAAACCAATTCGCCATCGGGTGCTATTGCATAGGGTTTGGATGTATCGTAACCCTTAATATCTAGCACGGCTGTTTGCTTCATAATTTGATCGATCGATTTTTTCACCGTAGTGGGTGTAATGCCGTTGGCCATATTATGGGCTATTTGCTTTTCCCTGCGGCGCTGGGTTTCATCTATGGTACGCTGCATACTTTCCGTAATGCTATCCGCATAAAATATTACCCTGCCATCTACATTTCTAGCAGCACGGCCAGCAGTTTGTGTAAGGCTGCGTTCGTTTCTTAAAAAACCCTCTTTATCGGCATCTAAAATGGCCACCAAACTTACTTCGGGTAAATCAAGTCCCTCCCGTAATAAATTCACTCCTACCAGTACGTCTATATCGCCCAAGCGTAGGCTACGTAGTATTTCTATTCTATCCAGCGTATCTACACCGCTGTGTATATATTTGCTTTTTATATTTATTCTGCCTAAATATTTATCCATTTCCTCGGCCATGCGTTTGGTAAGGGTAGTTACTAACACACGGTCGCCTTTTTTTACAGTTTTGTCTATTTCATCTAGCAAATCATCTATTTGGTTAAAACTTGGGCGTACTTCTATCGGCGGGTCTAGCAGGCCTGTTGGTCGTACTACTTGCTCGGCCAAAACGCCCCCTGTTTTTTCCATCTCGTAATCGCCTGGTGTGGCACTTACAAAAATGGTTTGACCAATAATATTTTCAAATTCATGAAAATTAAGCGGTCGGTTATCCAATGCACTGGGTAGCCTGAAACCATAATCTACCAGCACCATTTTACGGCTTCTATCGCCACCGTACATACCGGCTACTTGGGGTATGGTTTGGTGACTTTCATCAATCATGCAAATAAAATCTTTCGGGAAATAATCTAGCAAGCAAAACGGGCGGGCACCAGGTTTACGTCTATCAAAAAATCTGGAATAGTTTTCTATGCCATTGCAGTAGCCAAGCTCCTTTATCATTTCTAAATCGTACTCCACTCGTTCCTTTAAACGCTGGGCTTCTATAAACTTACCTTCGGCCTTAAAGTAGTCAATTTGTAGGTGCAGCTCATCCAATATTTCATGAATAATTTGCAGCTGCATATCCTTAGGTGCCAAGTACAAATTAGCGGGGAAAATAGCGGCATTTTCTAGGCTACCTATCCGCTTCATGGAACTTATTTCTATGCTTTCAATACTTTCAATTTCATCGCCAAAAAAGGTAATTCTATACCCATAATCTACATAAGGTAAATTAATATCTATGGTATCGCCTTTTACCCTAAAAGCACCTCGGTTAAAATCGCCCTGACTGCGGTGGTATAAGGAATTTACTAGGCTATGCAAAAAGCCTTGTCGAGATATTTTTTGCCCTTGCTGAATACGTATGATGCCATTTTCAAATTCGGTGGGGTTACCCATACCGTAAATACAGCTTACGCTAGCCACCACAATAATATCTCGCCGGCCGCTTAAAAGTTCGCTGGTAGCTTGCAGGCGTAGCTTATCTAGTTCCTCATTAATACTTAAATCTTTTTCTATATACGTATCGCTGGTAGGCATATACGCTTCGGGCTGGTAATAATCGTAATAGCTTACAAAATACCCTACTGCATTATCTGGAAAAAACTGCTTAAACTCCCCATAAAGCTGTGCTACCAAGGTTTTATTATGGGTAAGTACTAGCGTGGGGCGGTTAAAATGAGCAATTACATTGGCCATGGTAAAAGTTTTACCACTACCTGTAACACCTAATAATGTTTGAAACTGTTCACCAGCTTCAATACCTTCTATCAACTGCTGTATGGCAAAGGGCTGGTCGCCCGCTGGTTTGTAATTAGAAACTAATTGAAATGGCATACTGGTAAAACAAAACTTTAAAAATATGGTTGTGCAAACTATTCTTTGGCTGCTTGCTTTACTATTACTCGAATGATATCGTCTAATTGTTCGCCGCTAGTTTGTAACATTTGTACCAATTCCTGCTCCTCATTCAACGATTTTCCGCTGATACGCAAAGCCTCTATAATTCCTAAAATATTACTCAATGGGCGGCGTAGTTCATGGCTTTGCACCCAGTTAATAGTTTTTAGCTGCTGAAGCTGTTGCTTTATTTTAGCCTCGTCGCTTTTATGCTTTGTAATATCTCTACAAATAGCTCCAATGCCTATTAGTACGGCTTCCTCATTGTAAATGGGCGCTATGGCTATATCAAAATACAAACTTGTGTTACCGATGATTAATTCTTCCTCGGCCCTAATGTATTCGCCCCGCATGGCTCTATTGTGGTAAACAATCCATTTGTACAACTGCGATTTTGGGTGAATAGCTGCCAGATTTTTACGTGCTAGCAATTGCACATCTATCTGGGCAAATTGATGTAGTAAGTTTTTAAATTGTTTGTTGTACGATACTAGGGTTCCACGGGTATCGGTAATCCATACCGTATCATCAATATTGTTGATTAAAGCGTTGAGTTGTTTTTCGGACGACTGTAGTTTTTCCTGCGTAAGCACTTGGTGGGTAATATCGGTAATGGTGGCCACTTGTGCGTCTTCTCCCTCAAACTGAATATTTCGCAGGGCCATGGTTATATAAAAAAGCTGTCCTGTAACACTTACATGTTTCCAAAGCGATGGCTGAGGAATTTGCCCATCCTTATCCTTATACTTCGCCAGCTGTTCCTTTTCTTCAAAGGCTTCTTTATCATCTAGTGGCATCAAATCCAGCATCGTCATTTTCAGCAACTCTTTTTCGCTGTAGCCATACTTTTCTAAAGCAGCATTGTTGGCAGCTAAAATGTTCCGCTTTTCTACGCCAAATACAAACATAATGTTAGGATTTTCATGAAAAAGGCTCTTAAAATCCTGCTCCCTCTGCTGCATTATTTTTTCATAACTAATGGCAATTTTTATAAATATTATCGATAGCGTAGCTGTAAATAATACATCGGCAATTACCTGTCCCCAGGGCCTTCCACTACTCGCAAAATAGGGCGACAGTACAAAATCGCTAAATACGGTATAGGCAATGGCCAAAACTAGAAAAAACAAGATTATTTTAAATAGTGGCGACCTCATACGTAAATGAATATGGAGAAAATGTACCACTAAAATAATGAACTGAACACTATATCTACCAACTGAATACAAATAACCGTTTACTTTTGCCCAATGGCTCAACATAAATTAGAACGGTTTGCCGCAATCAAAACATTTAGCAATGTTTTTGAGTACCCAGAGAATGCCAAAGGCAGTTGGAAAAATTATTTTCAAAACACCCAGCCGATTGTGCTTGAATTGGCCTGTGGTAAAGGTGAGTACACCATTCAATTGGCTAAAATGCACCCAAGCATCAATACTATTGGTGTAGATGTAAAGGGCAATAGAATTTTTATAGGTGCCAAAACAGCCATTAGCCAACACCTAACCAACGTGGCGTTTATACGCAGCCAAATAGAAATGATTCCCAACTATTTTAACCAAGATGAGGTAAGCGATATTTGGATAACTTTCCCTGACCCGCAACTACGGTGGAGCAAACTAAAAAAACGATTGACACACCCAAGATTTCTGCGTTTGTACCAAACTATTTTAGCCCCCGGCGGAACCATTCATTTAAAAACTGATAGTCCGCATTTATATGCTTTTACCAAGGCAGTGATTGATTTATTTCAACTAGAAGTGGTGGCCGACTGTGCCGATGTGTACAATACCCCGAACCAACCCAAGGAAGTAACCGATATTGTAACCCATTACCAAAAATTAGATATTGCCCAAAGCAACAAAATTCATTATTTACGGTTTAAAATAAACAAACCGCTACCAGTGGAATTAGATGCCGTTTTAAAATCACAACAGCATGAAGCAGAATGTAATTGAGGGGGAAGATTTTTACTTTAATGAAAACGGCCTGATGGTACTATTGGAAAAATACCACTTGGAACGGGGCTACTGCTGCGGAAATGGCTGCAAACACTGTCCTTTCGATTTTGATTGTGTACCAGAACCGCGACGGAGTTTTTTACTAGAACAGCGGGTAAATACAGCCAATTCTTAATACCACGTCATGAGCCTTCTGCCCGATAAAAATGCTGATTTTTTTGCCAATGTATGGCAAGTAGCCAGGTTAATACCTTATGGCCGGGTTACCAGCTATGGCGCCATAGCCGCTTATTTGGGAGCCAAATCGGGCGCTAGAATGGTGGGTTGGGCCATGAATTTGAGCCATTTACAAAACCCTCCTGTACCGGCCCACCGGGTAGTAAATAGAAACGGGCAACTAAGCGGAAAAATGCACTTTGCCACCCCTACACAAATGGAGGAAAACCTTACTGCGGAAGGGGTACAAATACACAACAATACGGTGCAAAACTTTGAAGCCCTTTTTTGGGACCCCGCTACAGAGTTGGCTCTTTAAACAAACAATTCTTTACGGTTTACTTGCAAATGGGCCGCCGCTAAAATGGGGTGTGGGCGCTGCATAAAAAACAATACGGCCTGTATGCCTACAAGTAATAGCAAACTCCAATGGTAGGTAAGTAAATACCCCACTATACCTATTACCAATACACTACATAGTATACTAAATTTTACAAAACTAAGGTTGTAATACAGTTGTAGTTTTTGTGTAATGTCTGCTGCCTGCTGCACCTGCTGTAATTTTTTGCGGAAAAACCAAACACTCCAATAATTGGCCAGTACCATGTACAAAGCGGCGAAAGTTTGGGTAAACCTAAACTGCTGGGAACCTAGCAAAAACATAGGTGTATGATCAAATACTAAATAAGCTAATGCCAAAGCCACCAAGGGCGGTAACCACAAGGCTGTGTGCAACTGTAAAGTTTGCTTTAAAGTAGGCTGTAAAACCATAAACTAGGTGTAAAACGGACTCACCAAAAAGTACACCAACGGGCCTGTAATAGCTACATAAAACCAAATAGGCCAGGTAATACGCGACAGCTTTTTATGGGCGGCATATTCGCCGGTAAGGCCACGGTAGGCTGTAAACAAAATAATAGGCAGTATTAGTGTAGCTAAAATAATGTGGGTAATAAGTATAAAGTAATAAGCATATCTAAACACACCGGCTTCGGCTTTTTCCTCTACGCTCAGTACACCGTTATGGTCGTAATCGCCGTATTTTACCTCGCCAGCCAGTAAGTGGTGGGCAATATAGCTTACTAAAAATAACACGCTTAAGCCCAGAGCAGCCAACATTAATGCCCTGTGTACTTGGTAGCTTTTTTGCTTTACCGCCAGCAGGGCCGCTAGCAGTAGTACAGCAATAGTACCGTTTATTACCGCATTAATCAAGGCAAAAATGTGTACATCAAAACCCACTTGTACATTTAATTTTACCCTACCCAATACCACTACTACTACAAATACTATAGCGGAAAAAATACCTATTAGCCATTTTGCAGTACCATCGTTCTTACGTAATAAAGGCTGTAACATGCTTTTAAGCTGTTTTATTTTTAAATATTAGTTTTATGGATACTACGGTTATAAACAAGGTTAACACCATAAAAATACCCAGCGTTATGGGGTCAAAAGGAAGCTTTCTTCTACCGCGTTTTTCCTTTTCTAAGGTTAAAACACCTATATCTTCCGCTAGTTTTACCATGGCGGCACTATCTAAACCATTGTAATATCCACGTACTATTCGGTTTCTATCTATTAGTACAAACCTGTTTGTATGAACAAAATTCGGGTCAATAGGTTCGTTGCTAAACTTGTCTACTTTTAGTTCATCAAACGCAAAATTATAAATGCTATCCTTGGGGCCGGTAAGCATCCACCAATTGTCGTGGTTTACATCAAACTTATCGGCATAGGCTTTTAGTACGGGTACGCTATCCCTTTCAGGGTCAATAGAAAAACTCAAAAAATGTACTATACTAGAATCTAATTTCTTACGCACATTGCCGCCTTTTAAAAAGCTTTGTTGCATTTTGCTCATATTGCGTGTTAATGCTGGGCATATGCTTCCGCAACGGGTAAAAAAGAAATCGGCTACAATAATTTTACCAGGATTATCATACAGGGAAACCGTATCGCCTAACTGGTTTACCAAACGAATATTTTTTGTTACGTGCCAAATGCTATCGGTTACTTCTTTACCATTATCTATTCGGGTGTATACGGTATCTAACAAGTATTTTTTGGGTACATGTACCGCATCCTCGCTGCTAACTTTTAAAAATAGGTAGCTGGCCGCTGGTATAAGTATAGCCATACACAGTGCCAATATTGCCCCTTTGCTCATACGTTACTAGTTTATACATAAAAACCACCGCGGATGGGCAGTGGTTTTTAATTTCATCAATATTTATCAATTATTTATGCTCTTTGCTATGGCCCTCGGTACCGTGTGCAGCACCACCCGCCTTTTGCTCTACTTTTTGGGTAGTAGATTCTTTGTAATGAGCATCGTAGGTATTACGCAAATTTCTGTAGGAATTTCCATCCATCAAAAACGCTGCAATAAACCAAATAAACAAAGTAAGCGGCACTACTATAGTCATAATCATATTGCGTATCTCATGCTTCAAGTGCATAAAATAAGCTACAATATAAAAGGCCTTCACCATCATCAAAATCAAAATCACACCTTTAATAAATAGCACTAAACTGCTCGATAAGCTTGTGTGCTGTAAGTATAAATAGTAACCCAAAGCCAACTCCACTAAAGTGTAGGCTGTTAAAATACCCGTTACTTTCCAAACTTCTTTTTTAGCAGCAGCGTAAGTTTCAGCGTTGCTTACGTGCGGTGTATATTCCTGTGTATGCTCCATAACTTATATAATATGTTATTGTATAAATGCGATTAAACTAAGTAAAACAAGGTGAATACAAATACCCAAACTAAATCTACAAAGTGCCAGTACAAACCTGCTTTTTCTATCATTAAGTAGTGTCCACGCTGTTCAAATTTGTTCATCAGCGTCATGATTAACATTACGATATTAATAACCACCCCACTAAATACGTGGAAACCGTGGAAACCAGTAATGGTAAAGAAGAAATTGGTAAAGTTTTTCGTACCCGGGCTTCCATCGGCATTTAAAAACGGATTAGAACCCCACCA
>RDXK01000020.1 GCA_004292605.1 Bacteroidota bacterium | reverse complement strand
AATGGTGAAATACCATACTGGTATATTTTAATGAGCCCTAAAAAAGGTGCTATCCATATTTTTTTAAACATGCTTCGCTATTTTATCGGCTAGTTTCTCTAATAATTGCTGTACCGTAGCTTGTATGGGTGCCCATGTAGGCAGCTCCTTACTCTGGTAAATAAAAAACACTTGTACACCCACATCCAGCTGCTGAGCTTGTAGCTTGATAGCACCATTTTGGGTACGGTAGGCCTCCCTAATTAAACGCTTAACACGATTACGGTGTACCGCTTTTTTAAATAATTTTTTACTGGCTACCACACCCATTTGTACCGTACCCGGCTGCTGTGGCACTAGCCTATACAGCATTTTTACCGGCGGCACCATCAAGGCCTTACCCTTGGCAAAAACCAACGCAATATCGGTTCGTTTTTTTAACCGCTCTGTTTTAGAAAGTGTGTGTATAGCCATGAATAGATAAAAATAAAAAAACCTCATTGCCCGGTAATGGGTAATGAGGTTTACATATACTAGCTACCTAGCGGTAGGTACTATTTTAGTTTACGCTCATCGCTCACGGTAAGTTTATGGCGACCCTTTGCACGGCGACTAGCTAATACTTTACGACCGTTAGCAGATTGCATACGCTTACGAAAACCATGTACGGTTTTACGGCGACGATTATGTGGCTGGAATGTACGTTTCATAATAAAATTTTTGCGAACCCTTAAAAAATATTTTTCTCCAAAAAATGACAGTCACCATACTATCACCCCGTGAAAGGACGGCAAAAGTAGGGGATAATTTGTGAATTAGTAGATTAATTTTTGAAAAAAATACCACATAAATCCTTGTTAAGTAGCAATGCCTTAACAAGTAAAATACTTGCCGCCAAGTAATTTAACGCCATAAACCTACACGTATGAGCTTTATTTATTGGATGCTAGGCCTAGTGGCTTTTTGCGTAGTAGATTATTTGTTTTTTAGGTGGGTAATTGGCTCCCGCCGTACTTGGCTTCAGCAGAAAACGCAAGGCAAAAACTGGCGCTATTATTACAAACGAACCGTTTCCGCCAAAAGGCCGCTTTTGTAAAACAAACTGGCTTGCTGGGCAAAATTTTGCGACTGTTCCGTAGTAAAAAAACGCTGCTCGCCGCCTTTGGTTAGCGTAGCATCTATTTCCGGGTGCCTTTCTAAATATTGCACTAAACTCTGGGCCACAATACCGCCTTGCGATACTAACTGTATGTGCGGCGGAAGGCAAGCCCTAATTTGCGAGTGTATTATTGGGTAATGCGTACAGCCTAACAAAACAGTATCTATGGCTGCATGTTGGGCCAATAATTCGTTTGCATATTTTTTAATAAAGTAGTCGGCACCCGGTGTGGCAGCTTCTCCATTTTCTATTAGGGGTACCCAAAGTGGGCAGGCTTGCTGGTGCACTTGCACCTGTGGAAAAAAATGAGCTGTTTCTAATACATAACTCTGGCTGTTTACGGTGCCCGTCGTAGCTAAAATACCTACCTGCTTAGTGGCCGATAAACCGCCCAAC
>RDXK01000188.1 GCA_004292605.1 Bacteroidota bacterium | reverse complement strand
TACTGTTTCCGGTGCCTTGGGAGGTAACGGTAAGCTATGGAGCAGGAACAGCCAGAGCCGCTGACCATATTTTTACGGCTAGTTTGCAAGTAGACCTTTACGACCCAGATGGACTAGACCTTTGGAAAAAAGGCTATTACATGCCCGATTTAGATAAAAAAATGTTGCTCAAAAGCGATTATCTACGCAAGGAAGCGGAACTATACATCAACTTTATTAGCAAAGGCGATGATGTGGATGGTAATAAGTTTATGTGCAAAAGTTTGCGAGATATTAACGAAGGCAGCAATCTTTTAAACAATTGGGTATACGAACAAACCAAAGCTTACCTAGATAAAGGAAAAAAGGTGGCTTTGGTAGGTGGCGACCATAGCACGCCGCTTGGCTTTTTTAAGGCTTTGGGTGAAAAATTCGGCAGTTTTGGAATTTTGCAAATAGACGCTCATTGCGATTTAAGAAAATCGTACGAGGATTTTAAATATTCTCACGCAAGTGTAATGTACAATGCCTTGGAGGAGAACCAACAAATAGAAAAATTAGTACAAGTAGGCATACGAGATTACTGCCAAGAAGAGTACGATTATATAGCTGCCAACCCGCGAAGAATTACCACATATTTTGACCAGCAAATAAGGGAACGCCAGTTTGAGGGCGAAACTTGGAAACAAATAGTAGATGATATCATCGCCCAGCTACCACAGAAAGTGTATTTGAGTTTTGATATAGATGGTTTAGACCCCAAATTATGCCCCAATACCGGTACACCAGTGCAAGGCGGTTTTGAAGCGGAGCAAATACTTTACTTGGTTCGAAAACTAGTAGCCAGTGGTCGCCAATTGATTGGTTTTGATTTAGTGGAAGTAGGTGTAGGAGAAAGCGATTGGGATGCGAATGTAGGTGCCCGTATTTTATTTAAACTGTGCAACCAGTTTATGAAAAGTACCGTGGTAAATGGCTACTAAAACCTATGCATATATAGTGAGTTTGCAAAAGCAAACTAGCCGGCCAGTAACCATCACAAGTGTATTATTGGTAGTACTTGCATGTATACTACAAATAGCGGCCATTTTTTATATGAAAAATCAGCTTATAGTGGCTGGGGGTGTAGTGGCGTTTATGCTGTTACTAACAGTTTACGAAAACTTTTGGCAAAAAAAACACTACCCCATACACCGGTGGCCCTTGCTAGTAGCAGCGATATTTTTTATGATACCGCCCATTTCCCAGTTTTGGCTGGGCGTACTTTACATAGTAGCTGCAATAACGGAACAATTGGTACAAAAAAGTTTAGAAATTGGTGTGGATGAGGATGGACTTTTACTAAACGGATTTCCGAAAAAATTATGGAAATGGCAGGAGCTACAAAATGTAATTTTGAAAGACGGCATTTTAACCATTGATGCTAAAAATAATTCCCTTTTTCAGCGGGCTGTAGAAGATGAAGACGATGCTTTTTTGGTAACAGAATTTAACCACTACTGCCAGCAACAGTTAGAAAAAAATAAATAATTATGCACCCTACACATACGCCTTTTTTACTTTATAGCGATGGCAACGGAAACATTTTTGAGGACGAAACTTTGTATGCCGTAGGGCGTGCCGGATGGGATGCATTTGAGGTAGACTTGGATAATTGGATACCCTTACCCGATGGTGGAAATATGTATGAACTGCCCGGCAGACGTGGTGTAGGAATAGATGTGCTGACAGGTGAAATGCGTTTATGCGAAAAAGGTTGGGCCGTGGCTGCGTTTGTACCACCAGCCCATACAGGATTATTTTTAGCTGCATACGAAAGCCTAGAAGAAGCTCCCACACTACCATTATTTTGCTATACAGCCGCAGGCTGGTACAACCAACAATTTTATGTAACTGCTACCCGAATAGAAAAAGATATCCGGCAGGAATGTAGCGGATACAACGATGAAAAAATAGCTACCGGTGCAGAGCAATTGATAGCTAATTATCCGCATAATAGGCTGGTAAAACATTTGATGGATAACTGCTGTAATACGTACAACTGTCCGGCAGCAAGGAACTTTGCACTAAGCCGCTGGGAGTGCCCTGTACCAGCATCGCCTGCGTGTAATGCCAACTGTATAGGCTGTGTTAGTTTTCAACCAGTGGAAGAAGAAATTACCAGTCCGCAGGATAGGCTAAATTTTAAACCCACGGTAGAAGAAATAGTAGAGTTTACCGTACCGCACCTTATGAATGCTCCCTACCCAATTATTAGTTTTGGGCAAGGCTGCGAAGGTGAACCATTGTTAATGTGGGAAGTGCTCAGGGATAGTATTAAAGAAATTAGAAAACACACCAGCCGTGGTAGTATAAATATTAATACCAATGGTAGCAAACCCGATGCCGTTAAAGCTTTGATAGAAGCTGGTTTAAGCAGTATACGGGTAAGTACCAATAGTGCTAGAACTGAAATTTATACACCGTATTACAGGCCAAATAATTACCAGTTTGACGATATTTTGGAAAGTTTAAAAGTGGCCAATGAACTAGGTGCTTGGAGCAGTATAAACTACTTTGTTTTTCCGGGTATGACGGATAGCGAAGCAGAATATGAGGCACTAAGAACCTTGATAAGAACCACGGGACTAAAAATGATTCAATGGAGAAATTTCAACATTGACCCCGATTGGTATTTAGGCCTTTTAAACATTAGCGATACGGGCAATATGTTGGGCGTAAAACAAATGCAAGAATTAATTAAAGAAGAATTTCCGCATTTGAAATTCGGCTATTTTAATCCACCGATGGAACGCATCAAGGGAAATTTTGAAGCCGACTTTGCGGGTGGATTTGCCCAATAATAACATCACGCCATGCTTTTATCTACCCTACTACTGCTATGCTTTTTTGCGTTTTTAGCTGGTTTTATTGATGCTATGGTAGGCGGTGGTGGCTTGGTACAGGTACCAGCAGCCTTGGTATTGCTGCCGCATTTACCCGCCACCCAAGTACTTGGCACATTGAAAATATCGGCATTCTCTGGCACAACTATGGCGGCCTTTCAGTACGTAAGGCGAATACAAATTCAACTAGCGGTTTTACTACCCATAGCTATTACCGCATCGTTAGCAGCATTTATGGGCAGTTATCTGGCCGCACAAGTAAGCAACACTACATTGAAACCCATTATGCTAGTGGTATTTACGGCAATGGCCGTTTATGTGTATACCAATAAAGGTTTTGGTAGCAAACAAGAAGCCACGCCTGCTAAGAAAAACGGACTACTGCTGAGCATTGTAACGGGCACTGTAATTGGCTTATACGATGGTTTTGTAGGCCCCGGTACCGGCAGTTTTCTCATATTACTTTTTGTTACAGTAATGGGTTACCATTTTTTACAAGCCAATACCTATACCAAACTGGTAAATGCAGGTACCAACTTTGGTAGTATTGTGTTTTTTGCATCGCATGGCTATATTCATTGGAACATTGCGTTACCCATGGCGGTGGCCAATATTGCAGGTAATTATGCCGGTGTACAAATGGCGTTCTTAAAGGGAAACAGCTTTGTACGCAAACTCTTTTTGTGCATCATAGTAGGCACCATTGTGCGATTTGGGTGGGATGTGTTTAAACTATTGTAAACCATTGAATTAACGTATTTTTTACATAACAATTAGTACTAGCTAGTACATTTGTGTTTATGTGGAAACGCGTTTTATTACTTTGTACCATCTTGTTTTCTTTGCAAAGCATTGCACAAAAAAAAGCCAATATCACGGGTATTTGGCAGGGATATTTTTATAACGATGTAGGCTCCGCTAGGTACAAGTTCGAGGTTCAAATTAATAACCTTACTACTAACGGCTTAAAGGGTGTTACCTACAGCTACCGTACCACCGTATTTTATGGCAAAGCTGCTTTACAAGGCGTATTTATGCCCAAAGCAAACAATATAGTTTTAAAGGAAACCAAAATGCTGGAAATGAGGATTACAGATAATTCTCAACCATGTTTAATGACGTGCTACCTCACCTACAGTAAATCCGGTAATAAAGAGATTTTGGAAGGCACCTACACCAGTGAAAACAGGGAAAGTGGCGAGTGTGGTGGTGGTATTGTACATTTAGAAAAAACTACTACTACCGACTTTGTTAAGGAAGATTTTATCATTGCCGCAGAAAAAAAAGCGGGCATTAAAAAAAGTAACAATACTGCTGCACCCAAAACAATTCCGGCGAAAAAGCCCTCAGTGATAGCGGCTACACCCAAAAAGCCTACGCCTAACCCTACTGTAAACAATACAAAGCCATTGGCAAAACCAAGCAACCCTGCCCCCAAGCCAAAAACTGCTGCTAAACCAGTAACACCGGTGCCGAAGGCCACTGTGAATACTAACGAAACCAACGTTAATGTGCCTACGGCAAAAACTGGTACTGCCGAAAACAAGAATAATTTACCTGAATCTGTACTGCCAAAACCAGTGGTGGTTAGTGTACCTCCTATTTTACAGGAACGCAGCAATAGTGTGGTAAAATCGTATACTACGGAAGCTAAAACCATCAAGGTAACTTTATATGACAATGGCGAAATTGATGGTGATGTAGTATCGGTATATCACAACAATCAATTGGTACTTTCTAACCAGCAACTCACTACCAAGCCTATTGAATATATTATCAAATCGGAACCTGGCATCAACAAACATACTATCACTTTAGTGGCTGAAAATGAAGGAAAAACGCCACCCAATACCGCGTTAGTGGTAATAGAAACAGATGGCAAACGCTATGAACTGATAGCTAGTACCGATAAAGGTAAAAACGCCTCTATTGAATTTACATTTAAACAATAATTGACGCATATTATGAGCATGGAGCAAACTATTCAAAGCATTTGGAACAATCGTGCCTTACTACAAGAAGCCGAGTACGAGAATGCTGTAAAACAAGTGATAGAACAGGTAGACAAAGGTTTGTTACGTGTAGCCAACCCCACGGCTGACGGATGGTTAGTGAATGAGTGGGTGAAACAAGCCATCTTGCTATATTTTGGTGTACAAAAAATGCAGACTTGGGAAATGGCCCCTTTTGAGTTTTACGATAAAATGCTTTTGAAATCTAATTACGAAGCCTTGGGCGTACGTGCTGTGCCACCCGCCACTGCTAGGTACGGAAGCTATATAGCCAGAAACGTAGTATTGATGCCGAGCTATGTAAACATAGGTGCTTATGTAGATGAAGGTACCATGGTAGATACTTGGGCCACCGTAGGCAGCTGTGCCCAAATAGGTAAACACGTACACCTTAGTGGTGGCGTGGGTATTGGTGGTGTGTTGGAACCCTTACAGGCTAGTCCTGTAATTATTGAAGATGGCTGTTTTATAGGTAGCCGCTGTATAGTGGTGGAAGGTGTGCATGTGGAAAAAGAGGCAGTTTTAGGAGCCAATGTAGTACTTACACAAAGCACCAAAATAATAGATGTAAGTGGCGCTGAACCCATAGAAATGAAAGGCCGTGTACCAGCCCGTAGCGTGGTAATACCAGGCAGCTATACCAAAAAATTCCCCGCCGGTGAATTTCAAGTGGGGTGTGCATTGATAATAGGAAAACGAAAAGAAAGCACCGATTTAAAAACAAGTTTAAACGATGCCTTGAGAGATTTTAACGTAAGCATTTAAACCATTCAGCGTATGAAACTTAGCTATGTTTCGGCGGTATTGTTGCTAGTGTTCAGTAGTTGCGATACCATAACCGATAAAACAAAAGAAACCGTGAATAAAACGGGCGAAGTAGTAGCAAAAACTAGCAGCGAGTTTATAGATGGCGTACAGAAAGGCGTGCAAAAAACCTTTGAACCCAAACTAGCGGTAGACTCCAGTTTCAAGGCCAGTGGAATAGCCGCAGGCAGGGTAATTATTGGCGATAGTGCTGGTGGTAATAACAACCTTTGTACCATCTATTTCACGTTTGATAAAAAAGTAAAACAATTGGTTACCGCGTATTTAATGGATGATAAAAACCAAGAATATGGCCGTAGTAAATTATTGCTTGTGGCCAATGCCGGCGACGCAAAATATATAGACTTCCTATTTGATAAGCGAGCCGAAATAGGTAAGAATACTACCATAGTTATTAAGTAGCGCCAGTAGCTTTGGCTAATAAAAAAAGAGGCAACCATTCTGTGATTGCCTCTTTTTTCTGGGTACTATTGAATGATTTACGCCCTTCCCATTTTGCGTAAAAATAAGATGTGCGAAAGTATAGCTTGGTGGGTGCGTTTGTATTCAATGTACGCCACACCATATTCCTCACAAGCCTTCTTTATGATTTTGCTGATAGCAGGATAATGAACATGCGAAATTTTGGGGAACAAATGGTGTTCAATTTGAAAGTTCAATCCACCTACAAACCAGCTAACAATACGATTACTTGTGGCAAAGTTGGCGGTAGTTTTTAGTTGGTGAATAGCCCACTCATCGTCCATTTTGCCACTAGCTTCATCCGGCATCGGGAAATGCGTATGCTCTACGGTATGGGCCAATTGAAACACAATACTCAACACAAAACCAGCGACTAAAGTACAAACCAAAAATCCAACAATGGTAGGCAATACACCTACTGTAAACATAGGTAGTACAATAAAAATTACGTGGTGCAGCACTTTATAGAACCAGAAATAAATATGATCCTTTACATGCATTTTTTTCAATGGTGTGCTACCAATTCTTTGTTTAAAATACTTACGATAATCACTCAAGAAAATCCAGTAGATGTATAAAATGCTATACAACATCCAAAAATAAAGGTGTTGTAACCGATGAATTTTATAGCGTTTTTGTCCACTTGCCATTCTTAAAAATGGTTGGGCTTCAATATCATCATCCACACCTTCAATATTGGTGTAACTGTGGTGAATCATATTGTGTTTTACATCCCACATAAAATGGCTACCACCCAAAAAACCAAGGGTTACGGCGGCTAGTTTATTCAGCATTTTGTTATTGCTAAAACTACCGTGGGCACCATCGTGCATAATATTAAAACCAATAGCTGCAATGGTAATACCAAGTAATGCACACTCCGCTAAAGCCCAGCCCCACGTAGGGGTGAAAAAGGTAAGGTGCACATACAGTGCTACTAAGGTTAAAACTAAAATTACTGCTTTGGAAAACAGTTTGTAATTACCTGTTTTATCTATACCTCGCTGCTCAAAATAATCATTGATTCGTCTTTTAAGCTCGGCATGAAAACTGGGTTTTGGCTGTGCAAATTTTGGAGTTGCCATAATATGTATTAAAAATTTATGTTACGTTTTTTATCAATGAATCGAAACTACTAAAGCCCAATGTTTTGGGGCTAATAAAACCTTCTGCATAGGCTACACCTATACGTTTTCCTAGCATTAAAGCACGGGCACGTACACTTTCAAAAAATTCAGGAGTGGAAATATAAGTGGTAGGCTCGCCGTCGTTTTCTTTTGCATTAAACTGCGTACTGTAGGCCAATACACTTTGCATTTTGGTTTCTATATGGGCAGAAATATCTACCACAAAATCAGGCTTCAAAAATCGGTCTTGTATATAGTGAAACACATAGGTTGGTCGCCAAGCCTGTTGCGGTTCACCTTGTTCATCGTGGGTTTGTATTTTGCGTAAACCCGATAAAAAACAGGCATCGCTAACGAGTTGTGCACTTCTACCGTGATCCGGGTGCCTATCTTCCACAGCATTACACAATACTATTTCGGGCTGGTATTTTCTAATGGCAGTAATAACTAGTCGTTTATTGCCTTCATTATTCTCAAAAAATCCATCTGCCATTCCAAGATTTTCTCGGGCGTGCAAACCCAATATTTCTGCTGCCTCTGCGGCTTCAGCTTTTCTGGTTGTAGGTGTGCCACGTGTACCCAATTCTCCGGCCGTTAAATCTACCACCACTACTTTTTTGCCTTCGGCTACAGCAGCGGCTAGTGTACCGCTACACCCTAACTCCACATCATCCGGGTGTACACCAAAAGCCAGAATATGAACCATTCAACAATTTTTGCTTGTGCAAGTATAACGTATTAGCTACAGTGTTTGGTATTTTGTGCAGCCAAACGGCAGAAGATTTAGGTAAACCGTTAACGCCTATAGCCGTACATTTTTTCTACATCTTGTACTATTACTTCTATGGCCTGATCCTGCCCTTGTGGATTGTAACTTTGCTTTAAACTACTTCCAAAAATAAAGGCGATGCTTTGCCAAAATCCGGCATTGAAACCACCTTTATACTCCTCGATAATTTCGTAACAGTTGGTGCCCGTTTCTCGGTTAATCAGCTTCATCAATACCTTTCCTTGGTACACACTTAATTTAGTAAGCTTATCGGCAAAGCGAGATTTTAATTCTTTTTCTTTGGATCGAATAATGGTTCGGCGTTGCTTTTTATCGGTTACGTTTACCAGCTGTGCATTGATTTCCTTCATGGTTTCCGAAGCCGCTTTGGCGTATGGATACGTGACGTAAACAGCATTGCGAAGGCGGTTCCACTCCTTATGAAATTTTCGCCATTTCTCCGACATTTTTGCATTCACAAAAACCGGGTCGAGCCAGCTGCAAGGTATGGTATCGCCATTGAGTTCTACACAGGCATTTACCTTAATAGTATCGTACACGCCTTGCTGTGCTTGCGAAGCATGGCTACATAATACAGTTATTAATAAGTAAATACACTTTTTCATTTTCACACTTGCGTACTTACAAAGGTTCAATAATTGCTCAAGGTTAAAATGTTAGCAATTTGCTAAAGGTTTTTAAACTGCAGCCTTGTTGCGTTTTAAACGACTAAACATAGCCATGAAAAAACCGGATGACATTACTACAATACCTATCCACAACACATTTATAAACGGAAACTGAAGCACTTTTAAAGTGAGTAAATCGGTCATTTGTTTATTTTCCTTGATGCCAATTTCCAGCTGTTTGGTTTCCTGATTGGCCACTTTATTAAATTGAAAAACCAGGCCCTGCCCCACCACACTATCTGGCAAACTACGCATGCTGGTAGGTGTTACAGCCACTGCTGGCGATGCAGTATTTGTTTTACCTTCCTTACTAATGGTTTTAATGGTTAACACCATAGCTGTTTCATCGTTAGCAATAGCACGTTTAAAATCAGGAGGATTTACCGCTACATTTTCCAATATCAATAAGCCATTGCTATAGAAAGCAGTATCGCCAACTTTCATAGTCATGGGTACAAACTTAGCAGTGTCATCGGCCTTACTTTCCAGCCAACTGGTTACGTATACAAAAACATCTTTATTCCAATAGTGCTTAGCATCGGGGTTGGCGGCAAAGCCTTCCATGCCTTTATTGTTTTTCAGTACATCGGGGTAAAGTTTATAGGTTTCTTTACTGGCTT
>RDXK01000187.1 GCA_004292605.1 Bacteroidota bacterium | reverse complement strand
TTAATACTTTTGGTGTTATAGTTCACAGGCTTTATTTGATTGTATGTTATCCACAAAAATCAGTTATTAACAAAGAAAAAAAGTAGCAAAAAAAGAAAGCAGTAGTAATAGTATTTTAATGAATATCTGTTCCGTACAAATCTAAAGGTTGGTATGGTGAAGCCTACCAACAAATTTTTTTTCATAAATCAATTGCCGTCTACGAAAAACACCAAAGGAGGTGTATTGTGTTTACTCCTCCTCCGCCTTATTTTTATGAGCCATTAATAGGGTATAAGCTCCTGTACTAACAATAGATTTGCCCATCAGCACCTCAGGGTTTTGAATAGCTATCCACTTCGGGTGGTTGATGCCATTTTCTAGTGTTACGGGTATCATTTTATATTGATTTTTACCTAGGGCTATAAATACCCAATTATTTTCTTCAAACTGTACCACGGCTTCCTTGGGCAAAACCCATTGTTTAGCTGTTTTAATATTAATGTGGGCTTGCATAAAAGTGCCTGGAATAAGTGTGGCATCGTATTGATCAAAATGACAATGAATTTCCGTACTTCTATCTGCTTCTACGGTTTTACCTATTAAAATAATATCACATTCGTAAGTTTTGCTAGTATCATTATTGGTAAAGGCTGTTACATGCTGGCCAATTCGAATTTGATTCACATCTTTCTCAAATACTTGTAAGGCTAAATGAATATCGGTAGGGTCAATCAACTCTACCAAAATATCCGTTGGTGCTACATACTTACCAATATTGGCGTTTACCTTGGTTACATAACCGTTGATAGGTGAGTGTAAGTATACCAACTTGCTTATTTTATTGGGTTGTAAACTTGCTGGATTAATACCTATCATCCGTAATTTTTCTGCCAATCCTTGTAATTGTATATAGCTGGAACGATACTGTGATTCCGCTACTTGTACATTTTTTGTACTAGTGGCATTGCTTTGTACCAGGGCTTGCTGCCGTTTAAATTCTTGCTCTAAAGCAGGTAACTGTGCCTGTATGGTTAGGTAATCTTGCTGTAGCTGTATGTACTGTTGATCTTGCAGTACAGCTATAATTTGGCCTTTTTTTATGGGCTGTCCGGGCAGTAAACTGATACTGTTTAAATAGCCGCCCAAGGGCACACTTATGCTTACTAAGTTTTGCGGTGGCACATCTACCTTACCTGCTACTTGTAGGGTTTTGGTAAGCGTTGCTTGCTGTAAAGTATCTGTACGTAGGTCGATATTTTTTGCTGCACCATCTGTAAGTGTAAAAGTATCGTCCACACCCTCCACCTCGGCGGCAGCTTCTTGCTTTGTGTTAGATGTACAACTAAATGCCAAGATGCTCATGGAAAGCACCCATACTATAAACGTTTTTATGGTTGTCATATTAATAGCTTAATAAATAATGTAATTGTTGAATGGCAATATGTTGGTTAAGTACTTGTTCCGTTAGCATAAATTGAGCATCAAAGTTTTGCTGAATAATTTGTAACCACTCAAAAAAGCTAATCTCTCCTTGTTGCAATTGTGTGGTAGCAAGCTTTACCAAATTAGTACCATTAAGTGCTACTTGTTTTTGTAGTATTTGAATTTGATTGGTAGCAAAATTATACTGCGAATTGGTTTGTACTACTTGCTGCTGTAAAGCTTGGCCAGTGGCCGCTAGCTGCTGCTCCTGTGTTTGTACTTGTATGGCCGCTGTTTTAATTTTATTACGCTGGTACTTGGCAAAAATGGGGATACCCAAGCCTATACTTCCCGCCTGAAACCTAGTAGCGGCGGTATATTGTTTATCATCGGCCCCTGTACCTCTAATACTTGTATTGCTATAACCCACTAGTACATCCGGTAATAATTTGGCTTGCTCCAAGGCTTTTTGGGCTTTTTGTATGTCTATCATTTTTTGAGCCGCCATGTATTGTGGGTGGTTTTGCCACTGGGCATTATTAAGTAGTACCGTATGTGTAATAGTACTAGTATCGGGTAAATATAGTTGCTGTGTTTGCGTTAAGTATTGAACAGTGTATACCCAACGCATAGCATCTTGCTGTAATCCTTGTAGCTGTGCCTGTGTTTTATTGTAAGCGGTGTAAGCGGTACCTACTTCCACGGCGGAGCTAGCTCCATTTTGTTGTTTTAACTGTAATAGCTGCCATTGTTTATACAGTAAGCTATCTAGCTGTTGTAAAATATGGATACGTGTTACCGCATGCTGATAGCCCACAAATGCCATGGCTATTTCCCTTTCCAATATTTTTTTTGTTAGGGCTTGCTGCTGTGCTGCTTCCTGCCATAGCTGTGTAAGTACTTGCTTTTGTTTGCCATAAATGCTTGGCCAATTAATGGCTTGCTGCACCGCCAAGCGAGTATCAAAAAAGGCACTATTGTATTGGCCGTACTCAGTATTTACAAATGTATTGGGAATGGTAGCGGATGATTGTATTTGCTGCTGAGTGGCTTTTGTATTCAAGCTGGCAGCTTTGTTCAAAGCATTATTGGCTAATGCACTATCTACACATTGCTGGTAAGTTATTTTAGATAAGTTTTCGGGTGTTTGTGCCCACGCCGAAACCGATAATGTACATAACAACACAGCGATTATTTTTTTAGGCATAAATCGTTTAGATGTGTGAATTAAATAATATAATACAGGTAGTACAATCAGCGTAAGTACTGTAGCAGAAATAATTCCACCTATTACCACCGTGGCAAGCGGCCTTTGCACTTCGGCGCCAGAGCCGTTACTAAGTGCCATGGGTAAAAATCCTACACTAGCTACTGTGGCCGTCATTAACACTGGTCGTAGCCTTAGTTCAGCGGCTTTTTCTAATGCTTTTAGCAATGTTGGCTGAAGGGGAATTTGTTTTTTTACTTCGGTAAGTAATACAATGCCATTGAGTACTGCTACACCAAATAAGGCAATAAAACCAATAGCTGCACTAATACTAAAAGGTAAACCACGTAAGGCTAAAAACGCAATGCCTCCAATGGCCGATAAGGGTATGGCAGAAAATACTAGCAAACTATCCTTTACATTGCCAAAGGCAGAATATAGTAATAACAAAATGAGGAAAAGTGCTGCTGGCACGGCAATTTTTAATCGTTCATTAGCAGCGTTTAGGTTTTCAAAACTTCCGCCGTAAGTAATGTAATAACCTGTAGGTAATTTCACTTGCTTACTTACTTTTTGCTGAAACTCATTTACCACTGTAGCAATATCACTATTGCCTACATTAAAGCCCACAATGATTCTGCGTTTCGCATCTTCCCGCTGTATTTGGTTGGTACTTTTTTCTACCACTACATCTGCTATGGCATATAACGGTATTTGCTGGCCCGTATTGGTGGGTACCAATAGCATTTTTATAGCGTCTTCATCTTGCTTGGCTGTTTTGGCCACCCTTACCACAGCATCGTACCGCTTTTCATCTTCGTATACTGCTCCTACTATTTTACCTGCTAGCGAAGCATTTACTACAGCGTTTGCATCGGCAATAGAAATATGGTATTGAGCCAGTAAGGATCGGTTAAATTTAATGGCCAACTGTGGGAGACCATTCAGTGGCTCCACGTATACATTGATGGCGCCTTTGGTATTGGCTGCTAACTTTCCTAATATGGCGGCGTAGTGAGCCAATGTGTCTAGGTTTTCACCAAATAATTTCACCACTACATCCTGCCTTGCACCAGTCATCAATTCATTAAAACGCATTTGTACGGGGTACTGAAAGCCTGCGGTAATACCGGGAACGGCTTGCAGTGTATCACTCATTTTTTGTGCTAGTTCATCAAAACTAGTAGCACTAGTCCATTGCGATTTATCTTTCAATACCACCATCATATCACTTGCCTCCATGGGCATAGGGTCGGTAGGTATTTCTCCGCTGCCTATTTTGGTAACTACTTTTTCCACCTCTGGAAAACTCTTTTTAAGCAATCCAGCTGCCCTTTGTGTATATGCAATGGTGGTACTTAAATTACTGCCTGTTAGCACTCGAGTATCTACAGCAAAATCACCTTCCTCTAGTGTAGGAATAAATTCGCCACCCAAAGTAGAAAGCCAGTACAGTGAGCCTGCAAACAACAGTATTGCAGTACCTACAATCCACTTACCATATAAAAAACTTTTTTGTAATATTCCTGCATACCAGAGCGACAATGCATGCAGTATTTCTTCGCTTTTATTATGTTTTACAGGAATTTTTTTACTAATTAACCAGCTGGTAACCATGGGTACATACGTAATAGAAAGCAGGAAGGCACCTAATAAGGCAAACACCACAGTTTGTGCCATGGGTTTAAACATTTTTCCTTCAATACCCTGCAGCGAAAAAATAGGTAGGTATACCATTACTATAATTAGCTGACCAAAAACAGCACTCCTCATCATATCACTAGCGGCTTGGGTTACCTCGGTGTTCATGGTGTTTTGGTTAAGTTGAGTGCCCCGGTAAGCAGCATTGGTATATAAGTAAGCTAACGTGGCTTCTACTATAATTACGGCACCGTCTACAATCAGTCCAAAATCCAACGCTCCTAAACTCATAAGGTTTCCGTTTACACCAAATAAGTTCATGAGGCATACTGCAAACAACAGCGATAGTGGAATTACACTAGCCACCACTAAACCTGCTTGCCAACTACCTAGAAAAAGTACTAGCACTAGGGTTACTATAAGGGCCCCTTCTAGCAAATTTGTTTTCACGGTACTGATGGCATTTTTTACCATTTTGGTTCTATCTAAAAAAGGCTCTAGTACCACGCCTTTGGGTAGGGTAGTTTGTATTTGCTCTACTCTTTTTTTAATGGCTTCAATTACCGTACTACTATTGGCGCCTTTTAGCATCATCACTATTCCACCTGCTACTTCGCCTTCATCGTTATAGGTTAAGGCACCATACCTAGTGGCTTCACCTATGGTTACTTTAGCCACATCTTTTACTAATATGGGTGTTTGCATATGCGTAGTACCTACTACTATTTGTTCCAAGTCTGCAACCGATTTTGCCAAACCTTCTGTTTTTATATACAGTACCTGCGGCCCTTTTTCTATATAGGCTCCACCGGTGTTTTCATTGTTTTTTTCTACAGCATCAATAATGTTGGCAATAGATAATTGGTAACTTTTAAGCCTTTGTGGCAATACTTCAATGGTATACTGTTTTAGCTTTCCACCAAAGCTACTTACATCGGCCACGCCGGGTAGGCCCAGTAGTTGTCGCCTTACTACCCAGTCCTGTAAACTCCTTAGCTCCGTAAGGGTATATTTTTGTTCGTAACCGTGCTTGGGGCGTAAAACATATTGATATACTTCGCTAAGTCCGGAACTTACGGGCCCCAGTACCGGTGTGCCTATATGGGCAGGTATTACACTTTGCAGTGTAAGTAAGCGTTCACTTATTTGCTGCCTCGCCCAATACACATCCACCTTATCGTCAAAAACAATGGTTACCAAACTAAGGCCAAAGCGGGAAAAACTTCTTATCTCCTTTAGTCCAGGTATATTGGTATTGGCTTGTTCTATGGGGTAGGTTACCAATCGTTCTATATCTATGGCACCGTAAGCCGGTGCACTAGTAATTACCTCTATTTGATTGTTAGTAATATCAGGAATCGCATCAATAGGTAATTTTTTTAATTGGTACAGTCCTACCACTATTAAAACACACACCAAAAAGGTAGTCACCAATTTTTGCTGTACCGAAAAATGAATAATTTTTTGCAGCATACAAAATAGTATGAAGGCAGTACACACGGCGGTGCATGCCAGTAGTAATAAATAAAATGAATAAGTGAGTTAGCTATGCTATTGCAGGCCGCGGCGGCTGCCAAAAAAACGATGCAAATAGGCTGTTTTGCAGTAAGGTATAAATAGCCCGCCTAATGCTAAGCCAGAAAAATTGCGGTTGTTTAAACTGTAAAGTCAGCGGTAAAGCCATAGCAGCAAAGGCTACAAAAAATAAAAATGCATCGCTTGTTTTTTTAAAAGGCAATTGCATATCCTGTTCATAATCGGCATCGTACACTATTTCTCCACTGTAGTGTATACTTAAAAACTGTAGAACCGAAATAGATTTATCTTCTTGGGTGTGGGTGATGTAATGACTTACTAGCAAAGGCAAACGGAATAGCTGATGAGCTTCCGTAGTGCCTAGTATAAACACTGCTGTAAAAAATATAGCAATACATTTCTTCACATGGTAAAGGTAGTATTTCGTTTTAATAATTGTGTGTAGGCAGCATCCACCGAAAAAAACTCGATAGGTTTACGCAAAATTGTTTAGTTTGCTGTCATTAGTTAATTGGTAAACCCTAAAATTTCACTGTTATGGATACAAGTAAAATGATTAAAGCGTATTGTTTAAAAACAAAAGAGAAAAACGTTCCGATGCATGATGCTGTAGTTACTAAAACTGCAAAAGGTGGCTATATGGCTGCTGGTAACGATGGTAAAGGCAACAAAATGGCCGCTATTATGAGCGAAGCAAAAGCCTTACAAGCCATTAAAGATGGTGTGGCTAAAAAAGGATTCTAAGTTTTATAGATACATATATGTGTAAGCCACCTTCGGGTGGCTTTTTTGTTACATTAATATTAACGAGCGAATGCTAGCTTTGCACAAAATTTTACTTTTTGTTTGCAAAAAATAATGCCATGGAATACAGAATAGAAAAAGATACGATGGGCGAAGTAAAGGTGCCCGTACATGTTTATTGGGGAGCTCAAACACAGCGTAGTATAGAGAATTTCCCAATTGCTCAGGACATTAATAAAATGCCCAAAGAAATTATTGAAGCCTTTGCCTATTTAAAAAAGGCAGCGGCACAAGCCAATAACGAACTTGGTGTATTACCTACAGAAAAACGTACAGCCATTGAAAAAGCTTGCGATGCTATTTTAGCTGGTACCCTGCAGGATCAGTTTCCGTTGGTGGTTTGGCAAACAGGTAGTGGTACGCAAAGCAATATGAACGTGAATGAGGTAATAGCCTACTACGCCCATGTGCAGCAAGGCGGTGCCTTAACGGACAAGGATAAGTTTTTACACCCCAATGATGATGTAAATAAAAGCCAAAGTAGCAACGATACATTCCCTACCGCTATGCATATAGCTGCCTACAAAATTTTGCTACATACTACCATACCAGGTATTAAAAAATTACGAGATACACTGCAAGCCAAAGCAGTAGCATTTAAGAATGTTGTAAAAATTGGTCGTACCCATTTTATGGATGCTACACCACTTACCTTGGGTCAGGAGTTTAGTGGATATGCGGCACAGTTGAGCTTTGGTATTAAAGCTATTGAAAATAGTTTATCGCACCTTAGTCAGCTAGCACTAGGCGGTACCGCTGTAGGTACAGGCATTAACACACCTGCTGGGTACGATGTATTGGTGGCTCAAAAAATAGCTGATTTAACTGGCTTACCTTTTGTAACGGCGGCCAATAAATTTGAAGCATTAGCAGCCCACGATGCTATTGTAGAAGCTCATGGAGCATTAAAAACTGTAGCCGTTAGCTTAATGAAAATAGCCAACGATATTCGTATGCTGAGCAGTGGCCCACGTAGTGGAATTGGCGAAATATTTATACCCGATAATGAACCCGGAAGTTCAATTATGCCAGGTAAAGTAAACCCTACACAGTGTGAGGCTCTTACCATGATTGCCGCTCAGGTAATGGGTAACGATGTAGCAATTAATATTGGTGGCTCTAACGGACATTTTGAATTAAATGTATTTAAGCCAGTGATGATTTATAATTTCCTACACAGTGCCCGTTTAATAGGCGATGGCTGTGAAAGCTTTACCAATAAATGTGCTGTAGGTATAGAACCATTGCATGATAATATTAAAAAACATGTAGATAATAGCTTGATGCTGGTAACAGCATTGAATACAAAAATTGGTTACTACAAAGCCGCTGAAATAGCCCAAACTGCTCACAAAAATGGTAGTACGTTAAAGGAAACCGCCATTAGTTTAGGATATTTAACTGCCGAGGAATTTGATGAATGGGTAATACCAGGCAACATGGTAGGAACTATTGATTTGTAGTTTGTAATACGGATTTTTTAAAGCACTTTCTCTTAAAACAGAAGGTGCTTTTTTTTGATATACTAGGGTAAATGAACCCAAAACATTATTTTGTGTTACACAAATTATAATTCTAAACAATGAAGAATAAATTGCTAGCTATTGGCCTGTGTATAAGTCAGTTTGCCTTGGCACAAACCGATTCCTTACCTAGTTTTCAATTTGAGGATGTGGATAGTACACCGGTGAAAAGATATGCTTCACAGAAAGTGCTGAATCTATCACCCAATCGCTTTATATCGGTGGGGTACGAGTACCAAGGCGGATTTAGCTATAACGCCGGAACCCAAGCCGATGTTACCGCTGCTCGGGGTATGCGTGTGGTTTTATACACACCTATTGTAAGTACTAACAAGCTTATTTTAAATTTAGCAGGCACCTATTGGCGAACTAGCTTTCCATTGGTACAAAAAACATTGAATTCCGATCCGTTTATCAATCAGTTGCAAGCCAAGGGTACTACTAGTTTTGGTATCAACTTAACAGGATTTAAACCGCTAAATGAAAAGAATTTTCTGATTGGTTTTGTATCTACCGACGTGAATTATATAGGCAATGTTTCTAATATTGATAAAAGAGCATTAACAGTTAGTGCTACTGGTATTTATGGTTGGAAGAAAGGCGAGAATTTAATGTGGGGTTTGGGTGTTTCTCGTACTTACCGTATGGGCCGGGTATTACACCTGCCCGTATTGCTTTATAACAGAACCTTTAATAGCCAATGGGGTATCGAAGCATTGTTACCCGCCCGTGCACATGTACGTAGAAATTTTAATGCAAAAAATATTTTGCTAGCAGGGTACGAGCTAGAAGGTAATCAACACGCTATTTATGGTACCAATAACAATTGGTATTTACAACGCGGCGAAATAAAAACCCGCTTAATTTATGAGCGTAGTTTATACAAATTTTGGTGGGTGAGTATACAAGTAGGGTTGCGTGCTAACGGTAGGTTTACCGTGGTAAATACCTACGACGGTAAGGAGGCCAACGAAGTAATAAAACCTACACTGGGTAATGCGTTATATGGCAATATCAGTTTGAATTTAGTGAGTTTATAACGTTCACACGCTAATAAACAAAAAGAGGGAATCAAGCCGATTCCCTCTTTTATTTTTATACAAATGGTGGTTTATTTTTTAGTTTGCTGACGCTTCCATGTATCGGTTCTACCAAATAATGAAATACCTACATAACCCCGTACCTCCACAGTATTATCATCTAACATTTTTATGGTACAGCTATAATCTTCACCGCCCTTGGGATCGTAAATTTTTCCTTCTTCCCACAGGCCTTTTTTTATAAAGCTAAA
>RDXK01000186.1 GCA_004292605.1 Bacteroidota bacterium | reverse complement strand
GGTTATTTTTTCTGCAATGGCGGTGCGTATAAACGGCAAACCACTTAAGCGTACCGTAGTTTTCTGGGCTTGCTCATACACTTGAATTTTTTGTTTGATAGCATATACCAAACCATTTCTGGCTTTGCTATTAATACTATCCTTATTCAAGGATATGGCCATAACATAACTATGCGTTTGTGGCTGGTGTAGTAACCCCTTATAAAAAGGCAGGTTTTCAAATAAAAGTTTGGCACTATCTAAAGCCCCTTGCGATGCTAGTGGGAACGGAAATATTTTACGGGTTTCTATTTTCTGTGTACTATCATTAAAGTGTAAACTCACCGCGTCGGCCACAGAAAAAACACTAGTTATACCAGGGATGGCCTTTAGCTGCTCCTGTAAATTGTGTAAGGCATTAAACTCATTTACGGTAAACATTTGTTGGTTATCAAAACCAGCCACCATCATATTTCCGTCGTTTCCAAATTTTTGTTTAAAGGCTTGGTAGTCGATGTACTTTTGGTTGTCCAGTGGTACTGCCCTAGCAAAATCGTAGCTAAGTTCTATTTGGGTAGTTTTATACGCCATAAAACAAGTGGCCACTAATAAAATAGCCATTAACACCCACTTATTTTTTAGAATGTACTTACCCAAACTATACCACATATTGTACTATTTTATATTTCGCAAAAAGCCAAAGAGCAAACCTATTAATACATACAGTTTTTAGGTGTACGTGCAAACGGAATTACATCTCTAATATTCGTCATTCCGGTTATAAATAATATCATTCTTTCAAAACCCAAACCGAAACCAGCGTGTGGCACGGTACCAAAACGGCGAGTATCTAAATACCAGCTCATTTCATCGGTAGGTATATGCATTTCCTGCATACGGGCTTCAAGGTTAGCCAGGCGTTCTTCCCGCTGGCTACCACCTACTATTTCACCTATACCCGGCGCCAAAATATCCATGGCAGCTACGGTAGTACCATCATCGTTTAAACGCATGTAAAATGCCTTAATATCCTTGGGGTAATTGGTAACTATCACGGGTTTTTTAAAATGCTTTTCTACTAAGTAGCGTTCGTGTTCGCTTTGCATATCTATACCCCATTTTACCTCGTACTTAAATTTCTTTTTCTTGTACGCAGGGCTATTGAGTAATATATCTATGGCTTCTGTATAGTTAATACGTTCAAAACTATTTTCCGCTACAAAACGCAGTTTTTCTAGCAAACCCATTTCCTGGCGTTCGGCGGTGGGCTTTTGTTTTTCTTCTTCGGCTAGGCGAGCATCTAAGAACTGCAAATCGTCAGCATTGTGCTGCATTACATAGTTGATTAAATACTTGATAAACTCCTCTGCCAGGTTCATATTATCTTCCAAATCGTAAAAAGCCATTTCAGGTTCTATCATCCAAAACTCCGCCAAGTGCCTCGTAGTATTGGAATTTTCCGCTCTAAACGTGGGGCCAAAAGTATATACTTCGCTAAAGGCCATAGCGCCCAATTCACCTTCTAGCTGGCCACTTACAGTAAGGTGAGTGCCTTTGCCAAAAAAGTCTTCGGTGTAGTTAATACTGCCGTCTTCGTTTCTAGGGGCAGTGCCGTCCATCGGCAGTGTAGTAACCCTAAACATTTCGCCAGCGCCCTCGGCATCGCTAGCCGTAATAATGGGTGTATGCAGGTACACAAATTGCTTTTGGTTAAAAAACTGATGAATGGCAAAAGCCACTGCATGCCTAATTCTAAAAACTGCTGCAAATGTGTTAGTTCTGAAACGTAGATGGGCTATTTCTCGTAAAAATTCCAAACTATGTTTTTTAGGCTGTAGCGGGTACTTTTCGGCATCGCTATCGCCCAATATTTCTACGGATTCTGCTTTAATTTCTATGGCTTGGCCACTACCCAAACTTTCTACTACGGTACCTACCACTTTTACACTAGCACCCGTGGTAATACGCTTTAAAACAGCATCGGGCAGCATACCCAAGGCTACCACCACTTGCAAATTGGTATTGGTACTTCCATCGTTTATGGCTATAAATTGGTTATTCCTAAACGTACGTACCCAGCCCATAATGGTTACGGTAGACTGTAAAGTATAACTATGCAGTAGGCTCTTGATTTTTGTTCTAGTATTATACATGTTTTGTGTAACTTTAATAGCTGTGCAAATATAGTAGGTATGCTTGCTTTATTATTTATGTACTGAATACCTTATGTTTGTTTCTCCCCCATAATTAACTTGAATGGCCGCAACGAATTTGCATATTTTCAAGAAACTGGTAGATAATACAAGCGACCATGTTTTTATTTTAGAGGTAGCTGATGAACAGCAATACAAACTTGTATATTTTAATAAGGCCTATTCGGAGTTTTTTAACATGAGCCCAGCGGAATATTTGAATAAATGGCTCCACGAATTTGTACCACAAAACGCCCTACCCATAGTTCTTCAGCGGTTAAACTATTTACTACAGCAAGGCAGCACTGGTAGCGTAAGCTATGAGGAAAATATTTCGCAAAATGAGCACACAAGTTTTTTTATTAGTGAGCTTTTTTTATTGCCCTACGATGGTACCACCTTTATAGTAGGCAACTCTAAAAACATTACAGAACAAGTAATACAGCGGCAGCAGCTGCGGGAAAGCGAGAAAAAATTAGAATCCATTGTAAATAGTTCCAACAATAATATCTACTACTTTTCACTTGATAAAAAAATACTATTTGTAAACGAAGCCGCCCAGCGCCACTGTATGAAACTCAATGGCCGTTATTACCAAATAGGCGATGATATTAAAAACTACATGGACCCCGCCGATTATGAAGCAGGTATAAAAGTGGTAGATAAAATGCTGCAACAGCGTACCCCGTTTGCCCATGAAAATATTATTAGATACCCCGATGGCGATATAAAATGGTTTTACCGCCATTACTACCCTACCTACAATAGCCAAGGTGTTTTAAACGGTTTTGTTACCGCAAGTACCGATATTACCGATTTAAAAACCAAGGAATTTGAATTGAAAAAACGTGATGAACAATTACGAGAAATAGCCAAAATACAATCGCATGAAATAAGGCGGCCGTTGGCCAATGTGCTAGGCTTAGTAGCTGTTTTGAAAGATGATTTATACAAAGAATCGGTAGAATTGCACCTAGAATTATTAGAAAAAAGCGCCGACGAGCTAGATAAAGTGATACGTAAAATAGTGTTTAATACCATTTAATATAGTATGCCCGAAAACTTTTGGAAACAACTGTACCTCAATAACCAAGTGATAGATTACGTGGCCGTTACCGCAGGTTTGTTACTGCTTTGGGTAATACTAAGGTTTGTAAAAACTATTTTACTACGCATACTCACAAAAAAGGCAGCAAAAACACCCAGCAAGGTAGATGATGTAGTGGTTTTTATCATTAATAAATACATCGTACCGCTAGGCTACATCACCATCAATTACTGGCTAATACATCGGTTAAATTTACACCCAGTTATTACCAAATTGGTTCATTTTGTAGTAACTACCGCATGGGTGTACCTAGGCACCAGTATGGTTAACAGTACCATGCAGCAAACCATGGTTTTATATATGCGGCATAAGGGCGAAACCGAGCACCGCATTACCCAAGTAAGCAGTATGCTACTAATAGTAAAAGGCGTGGTTTGGGCCTTTGGGTTTCTTATACTATTGGCCAATTTAGGCGTAAATGTTACCGCCGCCGTTACAGGCCTAGGTATTGGCGGTATTGCTATAGCCTTAGCGGCCCAAAATATATTGGGCGATTTGTTTAGCTACTTTGTTATATTTTTTGATAAACCATTTGAAATAGGCGATACCATTACCATTAACGGTAACACAGGCACCGTGGAAAGTATTGGTATAAAAACTGCACATGTACGGAGTTTAGATGGACAACTTTTTGTAGTTCCCAATGCGGAATTGGTAAAAAGCACCATCCAAAATTTTCAGCAAATGCCTTTTAGGCGGTACTTGCTAAAACTACCTTTAGAACATAGTACCCCAGCCAGCACACTGGAAAAAATTGCACCATATTTAGGCCAGCATTGTAAGCACCTGCCCAATGTAGAGTTTGTTCGCTGCCATAATACCCTTCTCAATAACAATGGCATTATATTGGAAGCTGTTTTTATTATTCATGAAACCGATTATATAGCGTACCTAAACACGGTAGAAAGTATTAACCTAGCACTGCTAGCACAGTTACAGCAGTGGCAGGTAGAAGTAGCAGGCATGCAAAAAAGTACCATCATTTTACCCAACACAGCCCCGGAAACCCCAAAAAAACAGGGCTAAAATAATTTTCAGGCCAAAAACATGTAATATTGCAGCGGATTACATGTACGCACATTCTTATCTGCTCGGTAATCTTTCAAGATAATTTTCATCACAAAACTTTTCAAAACAAGTTTCTTGCTTTAGCTCATCCTTATTTTATGTACGATATTTTACAATTAAACGATTTATTGCTGCCCGAACTAGTAGAAATAGCCCAAAACCTACAAATAACCGGTGCTAATAAATTACAAAAACAGGATCTGGTTTATAAAATTCTCGATAAACAAGCCGTGGCCGATAATGGCCCTGAAACCGCTTCCACCGAAAAACCCAAAAGAAAACGAACCATACGCACCACTACAGCTAATGCAGTGGAAGAGGCCGAAGTAGTAAGCGAACCTACCCCTACTAAACCAATAGCCAAAGCCAAGAAAGAAAAACCAGCGCCTGCCCCTGAAGTTGCAGCAGCACCACCAGCTCCAGCACCAGCACCCGTAGCAGCCCAAGCACCGGCCACTACCAGCGAAGAGGCGGATAATAATACCGATGCTAATGGCGAGCGTAAAAGAAAACGTATTATAAAACCATCCGATAAAGCAAAAGGTGACGATTTATTAGCTTTTGCATCCGATTTGTTTTCAAAACCCAGCAAGGAACTATTCACCGAAACCACTATTAAGGAAGAGGATTTAGTGCCCGATGCGGAAGCCCTTGCAGCTTTGGAGGAACCGATAGAAGAAGCAGAACCGGAAGCTGCCGTAGAAGTAGCCGAGGTAGAACCTGCCGAAAAACCCTACCAAAAACCACCTGTATTTCAGAAAAAAGAACCCGTATTTAACGTAGAATTTGATGGCATTATACGCGGCGAAGGTGTATTAGAAATGATGCCCGATGGCTACGGATTTTTACGCAGTAGCGATTATAATTATTTATCTAGTCCGGACGATGTCTATGTTTCTCCCTCTCAAATAAAACTATTTGGTTTAAAAACGGGCGATACCGTGGTGGGCAATGTTCGTCCGCCCAAGGAAGGCGAAAAATATTTTGCCTTGGTAAAGGTGGAAACCATCAACGGAAAAACCCCGGAAGAAGTAAGAGACAGGGTTCCGTTCGATTATTTAACACCACTATTTCCTTTTGAAAAACTACGCTTGTTTACTACGCCTAGTAATTACAGCACCCGTATTATGGATTTGTTTACACCCATAGGTAAAGGCCAGCGTGGGTTAATAGTAGCCCAGCCAAAAGTGGGTAAAACCATGCTATTGAAGGAAGTGGCCAATGCCATAGCGGCCAACCACCCAGAAGTGTATTTGATGGTGGTATTGATAGATGAACGCCCCGAGGAAGTTACCGATATGGAGCGTAGTGTAAATGCAGAAGTACTAGCTTCTACCTTTGATGAACCTGCCGATAAACACGTAAAAGTGTCGGCCATGGCCCTACAAAAAGCCAAACGCTTAGTAGAGTGTGGGCACGATGTGGTGATATTGCTTGATTCTATTACCCGTTTAGCCCGTGCTTACAATACCGTAGCGCCTGCTAGCGGTAAAGTATTGAGCGGTGGTGTGGAAGCCAATGCCATGCAAAAACCAAAACAGTTTTTTGGAGCTGCCCGTAAAATAGAAGATGGTGGTTCACTTACTATTTTAGCCACCGCATTGATAGATACCGGCAGTAAAATGGATGAGGTAATTTTTGAGGAATTTAAAGGTACGGGTAACATGGAGTTACAGCTAGAACGCCGTTTGGCCAACAAACGAATTTATCCGGCAATCGACTTAGTAAGTTCCAGCACCAGAAGAGATGATTTATTGTTAGAGAAAGAGGTACTACAACGCATGAATTTACTGCGCTTGTACCTAAACGATATGAACAGCGAAGAAGCCATGAACGATTTATTAAAACGTATGCGTGGCACCCGAAGCAACGAGGAATTTTTAGCCAGCATGAATGGCTAATAACACCATTGAAAATTAAGCCCGCCACTAGGCGGGTTTTTTGTTTCGTAAAGTGAAACGGGCGTTTCGTAAAATAAAAAGCGGCATTGGTAAAATTCACTAATAAGCTAAACTTTGGCTATAGTATGTTTACACTACAAACGCAATAACAAGCAACTTTTTATAAAGTTTTTCATTGGGGGTGTAAGCTGTTCCGGGCAACTGGGCAGCTTATTTTTTAACGCCCATCACAAGTTGATACCACTAATTAATAATTTTAGTAGACTTCGTTACTTCTGAAAAATGTGTAATTACACATTTTTTAAATCGCTTTTTTAAACTCCCTTTACACTATACCTACGGTGAAAGTATTCTTCAATATTTTCTGCATAAAATTGCGATTCAATTAGCTATAGTTTGAAAATTAGGACATACAACTAAATCCGTAGCTTCAAGTAACGTGTAACTCATTCCTTGGTAGAAATAAATGCTGACGTATTTGTAAACCAAGGTTTAAGTAAAACTCACCACAATGAAAAAAAATATAAAATCTATACGGGTCGTTATTATAGTAGCACTTTTTTATACATCTTCTTGTACGGAGCGTTTTAAAATCATTTCATACTCGATAAAACCTAATACGATGGATGTAATAAATGATGGAGTGGTAGCCCCTGAGACGAGCTTCATAAATTACATCGACTACATTTTTGAGTTTATTCCACGCACCAATTTGAACACAACGATATATAGTGGCAACGATTCGTTACCAAGTACTACCATAACAGTGGATACTTTTGCCATATTAGTACACTACTTTCCTACAAAAACTTATACAAAAATTTCAAATTTTAGTCCGAACTTCAAAGTAATTGAAAAAGATAAACCAAGTTCAGAAAAACAAGGTGGCGTAAATCTTTCGATTGCAAATGCAAACGCAGAACAAAAATTTAACCAGCCATTGAAAACTAAAAAGATTGACGGGTTACCAATACAATATTTTGAAAAGATAGATTCAGGGTTCCGAGTAACTGCTTACCTTGCCGATAAAACAGTTTTTAACTCGCCATACGAACTATTCTTTGCTAAAAATAAAAGTAAATATTCCTTTATTGGTTATAACATTACACACTTGTCTACGAATCAAAGCCATGGCATGATGATATCGAATATGAAACCATTAAATGACAGTGTGCGACAAGTTTGTAAACAAATTATAATGCATTTACAAAATTCAAAAAGCTAAAATTACAGAAACCATTGGGTATACGGGGCATACTGTTAAAAGTCCCATGAATAACAATATCACGATTTTTTTATGCGAAGGTTTACCTTAAGAAGTAGATTAATCGCAGATGTTGTTCGTAATTAGAGTTAAGTAATACTGAATTTGAAAAATAGCGTTTACAATAAACGCCCCTAATGAATCAAAAAATAGAGTATTCAAACACGTTGGAAGTACCACTTGTAGTTGTGCAGTATCCAAAATAAACCTGTTTAATATTTTCGTTTGTATTGGCCGATATAATCTGCTATCAAAAACCCAAATGCGGATTGTGTTCTATTAATTTTCAGACAACAAGAATCAATTATTTTTTTACAGCAACGCCCCCGCTAGCAAGCAAATAATAGGAATAAACGGTGTGGGCAGCTTGCTAAACTGTAGTAGTAAAAATGTGCCAGCAAAAGCAGCCATCATTTCTATAAAAACCAGCGTATGGCCTATTTCAGGCAAAAAAACATCGTGTAATAAATACACCATTGCCCCACACATTATACCTACTACCGCCGCATTAATACCTTCTAAACTACGGTACACCACCGCATATTTTTGAATGTTATGCCATACCGGAAAAAAGAAAAGCACCAATAAAATACTCGGCAAAAAAATTGACACCGCACCCAACACACAGCCTATAAAATGCATGCCGTTGCCCCTATCTTTCAATAGCGTACCGCCAGCAAAACTGCCAATGCTAAATACGGGCCCGGGTATAATACGTACCACACCATAACCCGTTAAAAAATCGGGTTGATTCATTTTTAACACATTAGGGTTTTTTTGGGCTATCCTTTCCGTACTTGGCCTGGCCACATATTGCTCATACATCAGCGGCATCAGCACATCGCCACCGCCAAAAACCAGGCTACCAAATCTGTAAAAATTTTCAAACAAGTTAAACGCTCCCCTGTTTTGCCATTCCTGCTTACGGGCCAGCTCCGAAAAAATACCCGCTCCCATAAAAAGCGATAAAAAAATTACCAAGTTGCCCCATTTTACTTTTTTAGGTGGCACTTCCCGCTGCGGAAAACGTTTGCTACTAAAATTAGTGCTTACGCCACCCGCCACTATCAATGCCGGAAAAACCCAAGGCGTTTTAAAAAAAGCATACGTAATGGCCGATGCTGCTGCCACTATCACCCACGTAATGGTATTTTTAGGTATGGCTTTAAACATATTTACCGCGGAAAACAGTACAAAACCTATGGCCATGGGCGGTACAAACCTAAATACCCGCAACCAAATATTTTCATCGTTCAAATAATCGAGTAAAAACGAAAACGCACCCATCAGCGTGCAAGCGGGCAGTATCCAAATTAGTAAAGTAAGCAGTGCCAGCGGTATACCACCGCGTTTGTAGCCTATTAAACTAAGGGTCTGCGTGCTCGATGCTCCTGGTAGCATTTGGCAAAAAGCATTGAACTGCATTAGCTCCTGCGTGGTAACATCTCTTCGCTTGTGTACAAAGGTTTTCAGCATTAATCCGTAATGCCCCTGCGGACCGCCAAACGCAGAGATACTGTGCCAAAAAACAGCCTTTAAAAATGGTATATGGCGTAATAAAGTCACCGTACAGTGGAGTAGTTTCAGCTACAAAGTAATATTTTTTTACGTACAGCCTAGCGTGGTGCTTTAATTAACCCTTGCATCACAGGCGTGGAAAGAAGTAGATGCGTTGATTTTTTGGGCAGCATTTCCCGCTATCCGCTTGTAGTCCTCGCCCATGCCCCAAAGCCCCCCAGCCCCCAACGGGGGAGTTGGGGCCCGGTCTGTGGGCTACCGCTTCTATCGGGGCTGCGGTGCCACCGTCATTTCAACATTCTTCGCAGCTGTTCGACATGTTCCGTAGGGCATGTCGTACTGCAAATAAAACAGGATTTCCAATCCGTTCTAGGCCTTGGTTCGCGGAACACTAAACATTAAATCAAACCCAATTTTGCAAACAAGCTTTACCGCCCTAAAAACACCAATAAATCAGACGTCATT